>NZ_JAPCJA010000012.1:0-94203 GCF_027707745.1 Aeromonas sp. QDB23 | reverse complement strand
GAAAATCAACAAAATTGTTTGATGTTCGATGCTGTGAGTGCCCACACAGATTGCTTGATTCAAATTGTTAAAGAGCGTCACGCTTGTCGCGTTGAGGAGGCGCATATTACGCCTCTCACTTCGAAAGTCAAGCGATTGTTTTCGCTTTTCTTTCGGCGCCTACTTCGCTAGGAAGCTGGCTCATCAGTCCGGCGTGTTCTGCCGTGCTGGTAGGAGCGCATTATAGGGAGCGAGGCCGCGATGACAAGGCTTTTTTTGAAGAAAATCACGAAAATTTCAAATTATTCAATTAGAAACAGCTTATTCAGTGTATATATACAGTGTTATCCACAATCCGGTTATTTCACTCCCATTTTAGCGTCATTTATGTCGCCTTCAGTGACCTTGGGAATGCCATACTGGAGCCGATAACCTCTCCCGAGTGGTCCATGGTAGCGCCAATCAGGAAAGCTGGTTACCATGGAGGTGAATATAGTGTTGCACCTTTTTTGCTTTCATTTACAAAAGGTCTTTTAAGATGAATTTATCCAAGTTTCCCGTATATATGCAGGCCGCAATCCTTGCTCTGGTATTGGCAGTGGTTGGCTACCTGGTTGCCCAGGCCCTGCAGTTCTCTTTGAAAGCGGAAGTGATTTTTGCAGCAGGTCTGGCCATCGGCGGTTTCGTGGTACCGCTGTTCCTGAAGCGAACCCCGGCTAATGTCGCCGAGTCGATCGCCAATCAGGAGACTTGCACCTTATATGTAGGCAACCTGCCCTATCGCGCCAACGAGATTGCAGTGCGCGAATTGTTTGCCGAACAGGGCCAGGTCATTTCCGTGCGGTTGATGAAGGACAAGTCTACCGGCAAGCGCAGAGGTTTCGGTTTCGTGGAGATGCCCGCCGCCGATGCCGCCAAGGCAATTGCCGCGTTGAATGATAAAGAGTACCAGCAGCGCACCCTCAAGGTGCGTGAGGCGAATGACAAACGTGATAAAGAGGAAAGGGAAGGTAGCGAAGCTGACGTCTAACCGCTCGTCAGTACCTTACCTCTTCCAGTGATGACAGCCCCCATGCTTGCAAGGGGGCTGTCAGTTTTTGGGCCTCCCCATCCAGCCGCGTACAGTAAGCCCTGGCAATCACCTCTTCTATATATACAGGCTGCACGGCGGCATGCCCGCCATTGCTCAGCAACCAGGCCACCCGTTTGGCAACGGCACTGCCCGAGTCGATCAGCTGACATTGCGGCATCAGCTGCCCAATCTCTTCATTGAGTAGCGGGAAGTGGGTGCAACCGAGCACCAGCGTATCCGGCTTCTCTTCCCCCTCCAGCCAGTCGGCCAGCACTTCACGCAGTAACGCCATATTGACCGGTAAACCCGCCAGCTTGTGTTCGGCTTCTATGACCAGCTCGGTGGTGCCCTTGAGCAGCACCCGTTTGCCGGGAGCAAACTGGGCGATCAGTTCGTGGGTATAGTCACGACTCACCGTGCCCGGCGTAGCCAGCAGACCGATGCAACCGTTGCGAGTCTGTGCAGCGGCGGGCTTGATGGCAGGCACCACCCCCACTACGGGAATATCCAGAGCCGCACGCAGGGCCGGCAGTGCTATGGTGCTGGCCGTGTTGCAGGCAATCACCACCAGATCGATATGATGATGGGCCACCATGGTGGTAACCAAGCGGGTGCAGGCAGCAATCAGGGCGGGCTCGCTCAATTCACCATAGGGGAAGTTGGCGTTGTCGAAGCAGTAGAAATAGTTGTGTGCCGGCAGAACGCGGCGGATCTCGCGGTAGATGGTCAGGCCACCCATACCGGAATCAAACACGAGAATATTGGCCACTGGAGCTCCCCTTTGGTGCAAGGCGGCGATCATACTCCCGCCTGCCGCCAATAGAAAAGGCCCTGCCAATGGCAGGGCCCGGGTTTTTCCCATCAAGAGGAGACTATTTACAGGGAGTAATCCATCGTCACGTAGTAAGCGCGCTCATCGGCCGGATAACCCACCGCAGTCTGATACTCCTTATCCAACAGGTTGTTGATCTTGCCAGATACCTTGAGCGCCGGGGTGGCCTTGTAGCCGACCGCCAGATTCCACACGCTGTAGCCACCAAGTGTTGTGGTGTTGGCCGCATCGCCATAGCGCTCACCCTGATAGATCCAGCTCAATGAACCATCAAACTGCTGCCACTGCGCCTGCGTCACCCACTTGGCCCCTTTGCGGGAGATCAGCTGCAACTGCTTGTCGGTTACCTTGTCTTTGGGATCCTTGTATTCGGCAGAGACTCTATGACTCACCCAGCCGGTATCAAACTCCCCTTCCAGCTCGATCCCTTCAATGCGCGCCTTGCCAACGTTCTGTGGTGTCCACATACCCTGACTGTTGGGCGCCCACTGGATCATCTGTTCGAAGTCGTTGCGATAACCGGTGGCTCGCCACTCCACGCCAGCGGTTTGACCATCCAGCATCAGCTCACTGCTCTTCGACTCTTCCGGCTTCAGGTCTGGATTGCCTGGCATGAATTTACTCGGGTAGTAAAGGTCATTAAATGTGGGGGCTCGGAAACCGGTGCCGTAGCGGGCACTCAAGCGGTAATCCTCGACAAAGCGCCAGCCTGCGCCGGTTTGCCAGGTGTTGTGGCGGCCATACTGTTCGTTGTCATCGCTACGGCCGCTCAGCTCGGCCTGCCAGGTCTGGTTGTCAAACTGGGCAAGGGCATAGAGGCCGTTGTTGTCACGCTCTTTGGCGTCGGCTGGATAAGTCGCGCCAGACGAGCGGGAGCGATCATCCAACATATCGCGCTGCCAGTCGGCACCGCCACCCAATGTCCAAAACTCGTTCACTTTGACGCTGTTGACCCAGTTCAGGCTGTACTGGCGGGTATAGGTCCGGTTATTGGCCTGATCGCGGCCACTGGTGTCCTGATAGTCGTAAGCATCCTGTTTGGAGAAAGCACCACGCAACTCGCTCAGATAGCGATCATCGTGATAGCGCGACCCCAACTGATAGCTCTGGTTTTCAGTCCAGGTCTCGTTACGCTGATGAGTGACATAGGAATTGTCATATTGGGCTACATTGCGGAACCAGCGGGTTGTACCGAACAGATCCCAGTTGCTGCCGAGCGCCTGTTGGTAGTCCAGCATGGCGTTGTAGCCCTGATGCCCGTGACGGTCACCATCGTTGATGCCGGGCAAGGGGTGTACGTTGTAACCCTCTTCATCATCAAAACCGCCAGCCACCTTGAGCTGACCGGCCTCACCCACCTGGCTGGCACTACTGAAAGCGGCCTGGCGCTGTTGATGGGAACCGGCACCAACATTGAACTTGTGCTGATTGGTCCCCTTGTCGGGGCGGGTAATGATGTTGATCACCCCGCCGATGGCGTCAGAACCGTAGATGGTGGCGCGCGGGCCGCGGATATACTCGATCCGCTCTACCTGATTGAGCGGCAGATTGTTCAGTTCGGTCATCCCGGCGGTCAGGGAGGCACTGCGCACCCCATCCACCAGCACCAGCGTCTGGGAAGAGGTGCCGCCACGCACTCGCAGCGAGCTGAGCTGGCCACGGCCGCCATTGCTAACCACCTCCACGCCGGGCAGGGTCTTGACCACATCGGTCACGGTCTGGGCTTGCAGGCGATCGATCTCGTCCCGGGTCACCACATTGACCGGGGCAAGCACACTGGAGGCGGGTTGGGCGACGCGGGTGGCGGTCACCACCATGGTGGGATTGACGGGAATGGTCAGCTGTTGGGCAAACGCCGCCGTCGGCAACAGGGCAGCCGCCAGAAATTTCTTCGACATGAGAGATCCTTAAGTTCGCGTAAGTATCTACTTCGTGGCCGGTTTCTCTCGGCCCGAAATACGAACTCTGGCAGGTCTTCGGGCTCGGGGGCTGATGGCCTACGGCGACGGCTTCCCGCCTGACGGCAGTGCCCTGATGTCGCTTCGTTCCCCCTTACCGCTGCGCGCCAGCTCCGGATTCTCACCGGATTCCCTATTAAGCATGATGCGCCAAAGCGGGAGGATTATAGGCAGAGCCATGCTGGATGTATAGCCATCCAGATTTCTATTTATTGCCAGCCAGCGCCGCCAGCCGCTGTTGAGCCCCCGCCATCACCGCCTGTACCCCGGGATGAGAGAGATGGCGCCCTGCCGAGACCAGATAGTAAGAGAGGGTGACCTCGGTCAGTGTCGCGATCCGCTCCACCCCGTAGAGACGACCAATCTCGTCAGCCATCGCCAGCGGCGCCGGGAAGATCCCCATCCCCGCCTTGCCGAACGACTTCATCAGGGTGGAGTCATCAAACTGCCCCACCAGATGGGGATGAATGCCCTGCTGGCGATACCAGGCAAGCAGCCGATCGTGGGTGGCCGACTTCTCTCCGGGAATAAGCAGCGGTAACCCCTCCAGCGAGGCGGGAAAGCCAGCCCGCGCCCGCGCCGCCAACTCGGGACTGGCAAACAGCGCCAATGGACTGCGCCCCAGCTCGTGGTTGTAGCCGCGCACACCGCTGTCGGGAGGAAGCGGTCGATCGATCAACACCATATCCAGCTTGTGGCGGGCCAGCTCGCTGAACAGCTGCTCGGCCCGCTCCTCGTGACACTCCAGCCGCAGCGGGGTCGCCAGCGCCATGGCGGGGGCCAGCAACTCGAACGCCAGGGTACGGGGCACCGAATCGGCGATCCCCACCTGCATGGTCAGCTCCTGACTGGCGTGGCGCAGGGTGTGCTCCAGCTCGGCGCCGAGCGAGAAAATCGCCCCCGCCTGCTCCTGCGCCTGCCGTCCGGCGGCGGTCAGCACCAGACGCCGCCCCACCCGGTTGAACAGCGCCACCCCGAGGGAGAGTTCCAGCTCGGCGACCTGGCCGCTGATGGTCTGCGGCGTGAGGTGCAGCTGTTCAGCTGCCTGCGTCACGCTGCCGCTGCGCGCCACATGCCAGAAGTAGTAGAGCTGTTTGTAGTTGAGCATGCCGTTCCCTATCAGTTTTTTCCGAACAACCATCAGCGAGAATCTGATTTTATCGAAACATTGCGGGCTCTAGCATGCAACCATTATCTGAACTGCCCTGCGAACCATCATGCTGGACGTTGTTGTTCTCTTCTTTCTGTTTGGCCTGCTGGCCGGTCTGGTGCGCTCCGAGCTCAAGCTGCCACCCGCCCTCTACGACACTCTCTCCCTCTTTCTGCTGCTGGCCATCGGCCTCAAGGGCGGCGTCGGTCTGGCCCAGCAATCCTTGCTGCCCCTGCTGCCGCAACTGGCGCTGGTGATCCTGCTCGGTGTGGTGCAGACCCTGCTCGGCTTTGCCGTGCTGCGCCTCAAGATGAACCGGGTCGATGCCGCCGCCACCGCCGCCCACTACGGCTCGGTCAGCGTCGCCACCTTTGCAGTCGGGGTGAACTGGCTGACCGAACGGGGCATCAGCTTTGAATCCCAGCTCTCCATATTCCTCGCGGTGATGGAGATCCCGGCCATTCTGGTGGGCATAGTGCTGGCCCGCGGCATCAGCCGCGAGACCCGCTGGCGCATGCTGGCCCACGAGACCTTCCTCGGCAAAGGGGTAACCCTGCTGCTGGGCGGCATGGCCATCGGCTATCTGGCCGGGCCCGACGGGATTGCCCCGCTCAAACCGCTGTTTGTCGACCTGTTCAAGGGGGCGCTGGCGCTGTTCCTGCTGGAGATGGGCCTCATCGTCGCCCGCCAGTGTCAGGACTTGCGCAAGCATGGCTTCTTCCTGCTCGGCTTTGCCCTGTTGATGCCGCTCGCCTCGGCGGGACTGGGATTGGCAGCTGGCCAGCTGATGGGGCTCTCCCTCGGCGGCCTGACCCTGCTGGCCACCCTGGCGGCCAGCGCCTCCTATATTGCCGTGCCGGCCACCATGCGTATCGCCGTGCCTCAGGCCAACCCGGGGCTGTCCCTCAGCGCCGTGCTGGGGGTCACCTTCCCGTTCAACATCATGCTGGGGATCCCGCTCTATCACAGCTGGGCCCGCCACTTCACGGAGTAGCCACATGCAGACCGAGAGCCGCACCCTGCTGACCGTCATCACGGAGGCAAATCTGGAGCCTACCCTGCTGCGCACCCTCACCCGCGAGGGGCTGCGCGGCTACACCATCACAGATGCCCGCGGCCGCGGGGATCATGGCGAGCGCAACGCCAGCTGGAGCGAGAGCGGCAACATACGGCTGGAGGCGATCTGCAGCCGGGAGCAGGCGGAGCGGCTGCTGGCCCACTTGCAGAGTCGCTACTACCCCGATTACGCCATGATCGCCTTTCTGCAACCGGTCGAAATCGTGCGACCCGAGAAATTCTGAGCCGGCTTGCCGGCTCTTTTTGTTTACCGAAAGCAAACGTTTAACAGTAAGGAACCAGAAAAGATGAACACCCCTCCCCTGATCGGTCTGGTAATGGGCTCCGACTCCGACTGGCCCGTGCTGCAGGCCGCCGCCCGCATCCTCAAGGAGCACGGCGTGCCCTACGAGGCGCAGGTGGTCTCGGCCCATCGCACCCCGGATCTGCTGTTCGAGTATGCCGCCACTGCCCGCGAGCGCGGCCTGCGCGCCATCATCGCCGGGGCCGGTGGCGCCGCTCACCTGCCGGGTATGGTCGCCGCCAAGACCACGCTGCCGGTGCTGGGGGTACCCATCCCCTCCCGACATCTCAAGGGGATGGACTCGCTACTCTCCATTGTGCAGATGCCCAAAGGGGTGCCAGTCGCCACCTTCGCCATCGGCGAGGCGGGGGCCGCCAACGCCGCCCTGTTCGCGGTCTCCCTGCTCTCGGTCACCCGGGATGACGACGCCCCCCGCTACCGGCAGCAGCTCGACGACTTCCGCACCCACGAGCGCGACCGGGTGCTGGCGCTGCAACTGGAGGAGCCGACATGATCCTGCCTCCCGCCACCCTCGGCATGCTGGGAGGCGGCCAGCTCGGCCGCTACTTCGTGATGGCCGCCCACCGCCTCGGCTACAAGGTGGTGGTGCTGGATCCCGACCCCGCCAGCATCGCCGGTGCCGCCGCCGATCACCATATTGTCGCCCCCTATGACGACACCGCCGCCCTGCACGAGCTGGCCAGCCGTTGCGCCGCCGTCAGCTGCGAGTTCGAAAATGTGCCCGCCGCCACTCTCGCACTGCTCGAAAAACAAAAACCGGTACACCCGGCCGCCAGTGCGGTGCGGGTCTGTCAGGATCGGCGCGAGGAGAAAGCCTTTCTGCACGGCGCCAACATCCCGGTCGCCCCCTATCTGGCGCTAATGCCGGAGGAGCCCATCCCCGCACAGGTCAGCGCGCTGTTCCCCGCCATCCTCAAGACTGCCCGCGAGGGGTACGACGGCAAGGGGCAGTGGCAAGTGAGCGATCTGGATGAGCTGGCGACGGCACTGGCAGCCAGTAGCGTGCCCTGCGTACTGGAGCAACGGCTGGCGCTGGAGGGGGAGTTTGCCCTGACCCTGGCCCGCAGCCCGAGTGGCGCCATCAGCGCCCTGCCGCTGGTGCAGAACTGGCACAGCGACGGCATCCTCGATCAGACTCGCGCCCCGGCCAATGTGCCGGCGCTGGAGCGCGAGGCCAAAGCAATCGCCGAGCGGCTGATCGCCGTCCTCGATTACGTCGGGGTGCTGACGGTGGAGTTCTTTCTGGTGGAAGGCCGATTGCTGGTCAACGAGCTGGCGCCCCGCCCCCACAACTCGGGCCACCCCAGCCTCGACAATGCAGCATGCAGCCAGTTCGAGCTGCAGGTACGGGCCCTGTGCGATCTGCCGCTGCCAGAGCAGATCGCCGTGCGCCCCGCCCTGTTAATCAACCTGCTGGGGGATCTCTGGCAAAACGGCACACCCGACTGGGCTGCACTGCTGGCGCTGCCCGGCCTGCATCTGCACCTCTACGGCAAGGGCGAACCCCGCCCCGGCCGCAAGATGGGTCACATAACCATCTCCGGTGACGACTGGCCAATGGTGGCGGAAACCTGCCGCCAGGCCCGCCAGCTGCTGGGGCTAGCGCCGCGCTGATCGACCATCGGAAATGCAAAGACCCGGGCATGGCCCGGGTCTCTGTTATTGCTTGCTGTGGCAGGGAGGCTTAATCAGGCCCGCTCCACCGCTACCGGCGCCGGCAGGCGGATGGTGAGGGAGAGCACCAGCGCCACCACCAGCAACACCAGGATCAGGTTGAAGGTCGCCATAAAGCCGCCAAACAGGGAGGCCACGATGGAGCCGATGATGCTGCCCAGACCAAAGCCCAGATAGATGACGCCGTAGTTCTTGGTCAGGTTGTTGAGACCGAAGAAGTCGCTCACCAGCGAGGGATAGACGGTGATGGTGCCGCCGAAGCTGAACGCCACACAAGCCACCGCCACGAAGAACAGGTTGGCGTTGAGCGGCACGAACAGCAGCAGCACCATGCCCGCCAAGGTAATCAGCTGGGCGATGGTGATGACCCGGATGCGGGACATCTTGTCGGAGAGGATACCCAGCACCAGACGGCCACCCAGGTTGGCCATAGCGATGATGGCGACGGCATTGGCAGCGACTACAGCAGGCAGACCCACCATCTTCTCGCCGATATCCTTGGCCACGCCGATGACGTAGAGGCCGCTCATGCAGGCGGTGAGGAACATCAGCGCCAGCATCCAGTACTGCGGCTTGCGCATCGCCTCGGCCAGAGTGAAGTCACGGCTCTCGCTCTGTTGCAAAGAGGCGGCCTGCTTGGGCGCATCCTTCATCAGCATGCCGCCCACCAGCACCATGGACATCGCAATCAAGCCCCACAGCTGGAAGGTGGTCTCAAGGCCGGAGCTGGAGAGCAGCAGCAGGTTGATGTATTTGAAACCGAGGCTGCCGAGGCCGTAGGCACCGATGGAGCAAGCGGAGATGAGCCCCTTGCGCTCCGGGAACCACTTCACGCAATTGGAGAGGGTCATCAGGTAGCCGGTACCGTCGGCAAAACCGACCAGGATGCCGGCGCAGAGGTATAGCATCGCCAGATTGCTGGCGTGGGCGGTGAGGAAGAAGCCGATGCCGAGCAGCACACCGGCGCCCAGGGTCACGTTGCGCACCCCGAACCGCTCCTGCAGCTTGCCCGCCATGGAGGAGGCGACAGCCAGCGAGAGGCTGAGCAGGCCAAAGGCGAAGGCCACCTGACTCACCGGCTCGTCCAGCTTGTCGGAGAGCTGGGCGTTGAACAGGCTCCAGGTGTAGACAGAACCCAGTGCGAACTGGGTGATGATGGTACCGATCAGTGTCAGGTACCGGGTGCGGTTCATCTCTTTGGTCATGATGCGTCTCGGTCGATGGCCTTCAGGAAATTGAGGCCACTATAGGCAAGACGCAGCTCGCGCCGATCGATTAAGGCATGAAATGCAGATTGGCGGGAATGAATGACAATCAGAGTCGCATCAGCTGACGGAACGCCTTGATGTTGCTGCGACTGACCGGCACCTCGAACGGCAGATCATGGAGCCGGATGAGATAGGTGCTGTTAAACCAGGGCACTATCTCGCGGATCTTGTTGATGTTGACGCAGTAGGAGCGGTGGCAACGGAAGAACCCCTCGGCAGGCAAGCGGCTGACAAACTCGCTGATGGTCATGGTCATCACGTAGCGATCATCGCGGGTGTAGACATAGGTGAGCTTCTCGTCGGCTTCCGCGTAGTAGATCTGCTCGCAGGGGGTGACGATGATGCGCTCCCCCTTCACCAGATTGACGGTGCGATTGTGCGGGCTGCTCCCCTCGCCGCTCGCCTCCCCCGTGGTGGCTGGCTGCGACTTGCCCGCATGCTCGAGCTTTTGCAGCAGATTGATGAGGCGTGGCTCGTTGTAAGGCTTGAGGATGTAGTCGAACGCCTCCAGCTCGAACGCCTCCACCGCGAACTCCTTGTAGGCGGTGACGAAGACGATGTGGGGCGGATGGCTCGACTTGTGCAGGTTCTTGGCCAGCAGCAGGCCATCGATAGAGGGGATTTGGATATCGAGAAACACCACGTCCACCTCGTGATCCTGCAGGTATTTGAATGCCTCCAGCCCGTCCTCGAAGCTCGCCACTATCTCGATCTGGCTGTGCTGGTTCACCAGATAGATCAGCTCCTCACGAGCCAGATATTCGTCTTCCACAATGATCGCTTTCAGCATCACAACACCTCTCGCGGCACACACTTATCCTCAACCATGATGGCACTCAGCATGGCATCGACTCCTGATCCGGCAGATAGAAACTCACTTCGGTACCCGGCTCCAGCCGCTTGAGGTGCAGGCCATCGCCATAGAGCAGCTTGACCCGCTGATGCACGTTCATCAGGCCGATGCTGCGGCTCTCCACCCGACCGGCGGCTACCCCGTCGATCACCGCCTGACTGATGCCGTAACCGGTGTCGCGCACCGATACCCGGATGCCGCCCGCCAGCTGTTTCACCTCGATGGTGACCCGACCCGGCGCGCTGCGGGGCTGGATGCCGTGCAGGATGGCGTTTTCCACCAGCGGCTGCAACAGCAGGCTCGGCACCTGAATGTGGACATCGTCCACCTCAAATACCACCTCCAGCTTGTCGCCGAAGCGGGCCTGCTCGATGGCCACGTAGTCGCGCACCTGCTGCAGCTCCTCCTGAATGTCGATTAGCTCATCCCCCTTGTTGAGGTTGTAGCGCAGGTAATCCGCCAGATTGGCGATCAGCTGGCGCGCCTGCTGGGGCCGGATGCGGATCAGCGACGAGATGGCGTTGAGGGCATTGAACAGGAAGTGCGGGTTGATCTTGCTCTGCAGCGCGGTGAACTCCGCCTTGCGGGTCATCTCCTTGAGTTGCTCGATGCGCGACACCTCCATCTGGGTGGAGATGAGCTGGGAGAGACCCACCGCCATCTCCCGCAGCGAGCTGGTGATGCTGTGAGTGCGGCGGTAGTAGATCTTGAGGGTGCCACTCACCGAGCCGTTTTCCCGCAGCGGAATAATGATGACCGAGTGAAAATCGGAGAGGTGATACTGACGCAGATCGTTGTTGATGATGATCTGGTCGAGCAGCACCGCCTGCTGGGTCATGCCGCTGATGGCGTGGTGCTCGTCCAGCTCGTAATAGTCCTTGCCCACCCCCACATAGGCGAGCACGTCGCGGGTGTCGGTGATGGCCACCGCGTCGGCACTGATCTCGCTGCGAATGATGGCGCAGACCTGGCTCAGGGAGTGGCGGTCGATGTTCTGGAAGAAGGGCAGCGTCTTGTTGGCGATATCCAGCGCCAGCTTGGCCTGCTTGGCGGCAATCAGCTCCTTCTCGTCATCCAGATCCTGCACCAGCTTGATGATGAGGCCGATGCAGAGCGCCCCGGCGATCATCGGGTAGGCGATGTGGCTGACGATCTCGACGCCCACCGCATGGGGCTCGGTCAGCAGCCAGATCAGCAGCATGGTGAGCCCTTCACACAGCATCCCCGCCAGAATGCCGTAGAGCCAGAGCCGCGACTTGCGGCAGCGCAGGTGCAACCAGGTGGCGAGCAGACCGGCGATGATGCTGGCGATAAGGCACGGGATGGAGGTGTGGCCATCCATGTCGATGAGATAGCGGTGCAAACCGGAGATGACCCCGGCCGGAATGCCGACCCAGGGGCCGAACAGAATGCCGCCGGAGATGATGGCGATGATCCGCACGTTGATCAGCGCCCCCTCCACCGGAATGCCGGTGTAGGTGCTGAACACCGCAAACAGACAGAAAATGGAGGCCACCAGCACCAGCTCGGCCGGGGTGTGATCCCGCTTCTGGAACAGCCGCTGGAACGGCCGGGTGCGGGTCAGAAAGAAGAGGGTCATCAGCATCAGCGCCGCTCGTTCGAACACCGCCAACAACATCATCTGATTCTCAAGCATCTGCGCCCCCTTGCGGCAACCCGACCGATCACCATAACCCTGACCAATAAATCGGGGCCGGATAAACCAGCCCCTGTGACATCAACAGTACTGACCGGCCACCCAGCCGGAGGACCAGGCCCACTGGAAGTTGTAACCACCGAGCCAGCCGGTCACGTCCACCACTTCGCCGATGAAGTAGAGGCCGGGCACCTTGCGTGCCTCCATGGTCTTGGAGGAGAGCTCGTTGGTGTCGACGCCACCCAGGGTCACTTCGGCGGTGCGATACCCCTCAGTGCCGTTGGGCAGGATCTGCCAGTCACCCAGCAGGTTGGCCACCGCTTCCAGCTCCCGCTCGTTGTACTGGCGCATCGGCTTGCTGACCAGCTGACCCAGCTCCACCAGCTTGTCGACGAAACGCTTGGGCAGCTCGCGCCCCAGCACGGTTTTCAGCTCCTGCGCGGGGTGCGCCTGCGCCCATTCGCGCAGGGCAGCCGGAATATCCAGCTCAGGCAGCAGGTTGATGTGGATCTTCTCACCGGCATGCCAGTAGGAGGAGATCTGCAGAATGACGGGGCCGGAGAGGCCGCGATGGGTGAACAGCATCGCCTCCTTGAAGCGGGTGCCATCCTCGGCGGTCACCGCTACCGGCAGGCTGATACCCGCCAGATCGGCGAATGCCTCTTTCTCCGCCTGATGGAGGGTAAAGGGCACCAGTCCGGCACGGGTCGGCAGCACCTTGAGGCCGAACAGCTCCGCCAGCTTGAAGCCGTAAGGGGTCGCGCCCAGCTTGGGCATGGAGAGACCGCCGGTCGCCACCACCAGCGAGTGGCAGCCGATCTCACCCTTGCTGGTGGTCAGCACGAAACCCTCGTCCTGTTTGCTGACGGTGAGGATCTCGGTCTGGAACTGCAGGGTTACCCCGGCCCAGTCGCACTCGGTGAGCAGCACATCGACGATCTCCTTGGCGCTCTCGAGGCAGAACAGCTGCCCCAGAGTACGCTCGTGATAGTTGACCCCGTGGCGATCCACCAGATCGATGAAATCCTGCTGGGTGTAGCGGGCCAGCGCCGACTTGCTGAAGTGAGGGTTGGCGCAGAGGTAAGCGTGGGCGCCCGCCTGATGGTTGGTGAAGTTGCAGCGACCACCGCCACTGATGAGGATCTTGCGGCCCGGCTTCTTGGCGTTGTCGAGCACCAGCACGGAGCGGCCACGGTAGCCCGCCTGCGCCGCACACATCAATCCGGCCGCACCGGCCCCAATCACCACCACATCGACCTGCTTCATCATCACTCACTTATCAAAATAGAAACGGCACCTGGCCTGAACCGTGATTGCCTCTGGCTGACATAACAACGGTGACTGCACACCAGAATAAACAACGGCCCTTAAAAGGGCCGTTATTGTACTGGCTGAACACTAAGTGTCCACGACTATCAGGCGTTGCTGTCCATGATGCTGGCCGGGGCGCCCTTGGCCAGTTCGGCCAGCTCCTTGTCGATGAAGTAGAGGCCTTTGCCATCTTCACCCACCAGACCCAGACGGTCGACGATGCTCTTGAACAGCTTCTCCTCTTCATGCTGCTCGGCCACATACCACTGCAGGAAGTTGAAGGTGGAGTAGTCCTGAGTGGTGAAGGCTACGTGGGCCAAGCCATTGATGCACTTGGTGATGTGGTATTCGTGCTCCAGGGTGGCGCGGAATACGTCACCCAGCGACTTGAACTCGTGGGGAGGGGCATCGATGGCACCCAGACGCGGCATGGCGCCAGTCTCGCTCACGTAGGTGAACAGACGCTCCATGTGCTGGCGCTCCTCGACCGCGTGTTGGCGCAGGAAGGTCGCCGCCCCTTCGAAGCCCTTGTCTTCACACCAGGCACTCATCTGCAGATAGAGATTGGAGGAGTAGAACTCCAGGTTAATCTGCTCGTTCAACTTCTCGATCATGGCTTGGGCCAGCATCTTGTTTCTCCTCAGTGATTTGGTATCGATTGTCGCCACACTCCCGCCGCGAATCAACCCGCCAACGAGAGGGAGATCCCGTTTCTTTCAGCTCAGGGGGTCAGTTCGCCAAGGGAGGCGACATCCACCGGCGCCGCGTAATCGACGCCCGGCAGCTCGAAGCCGTTGAGCTGCATGAAATCCTGCCGCAGCCCGACAAAATCCCCCAGCGCGTGGAAATTATCCGGCGTCACCTTGGGCCAGAGCGCCGAAACAGCGGCCTGAATGGCCGGGTCGAGCTCGTGGTCATCCATCCGGATCAGCCGGTTGCCATCGGCCACCACCCCATTGGGCCCGTACATCTTGGCGGCAAACAGTCGCTGCATCTGTTCAATGCAGCCCTCGTGTACGCCGCGCTCCTTCATCACCCCCATCAGCAAGCCGAGATAAACCGGCAGCACCGGAATATAGGCGCTCGCCTTGGTCACCAGCGCCTTGCAGACCGACACCCAGGCGTGGCCACCGATCTCGGCCAGCTGCAGGTTGATGGTCTCGGCGGTGGCGTGTAGATGCTCCTTGGCATAACCGATGGTGCCATCCCGATAGAGGGGATAGGTGGATTCGGGGCCGATGTAGGAGTAGGCCACGGTTTGCGCGCCGGGGGCGAGACAACCGGCCTGCTGCAACGCCTGCATCCAGAGCTGCCAGTCCTCGCCGCCCATCACGGTGACGGTGTCGCGAATCTCCTCTGGCGTGGCGGGGGCCAGCGACTGCTGCACCAGGGTATCGCGCTCCAGATCCAGCCCCCAACCGCTGAACGGCAGGCCTGTGGTCTTGAGCACAGAGCGCACTTGCGTGCCATCGGGCAGCACCCGAATGCCGCTCGCCAGCGAGTAGATCACCAGATCCACCTGCCCCAGCTGCTGGCGGATGGTATCGATGGCCTGCTGGCGCATGGCATCCGAGAACGCATCACCAATCAGGTTGATGGCGATGCGCCCCTCCTGCTCCGCCTCCTTGCGAAACCAGATGTTGTTGTACCAACCGGCGCTGCCGAGTCCCTTGTCGGAGGGGCCACGCTCGAACGAGATACCGATGGTGTCGGCACCAGCCCCAAAGGCGAGCGCAATGCGCGACGCCAGCCCGAAACCGGAGGAGGCCCCCAGCACCAGCACCCGCTTGGGCCCGTTGAACTGGCCAGCGGCCTTGATCCGTTCGATCTGCTGCTGCACGGCTGCGCGACAGCCGATGGGGTGACAGTTGCGGGCAACACAACCTTGAATCTGGGGATGAATGATCATGGGAAGGCCTCCAAAGAAACTGGCTACAGCATAACCAACTCGCAGGAGATTAACTTGATGCCGGACCGCTATCAGTCAGAAAAGCGGCAAGAAATGAGGCAGAAAAACAAAAGGGAGCACGTGGCTCCCCAAAGCGGTATTCAGATGCTTTTTGTTGTTTTGTGTTCATTGCGAAGCACGGGCCCATCCTATGCCTCTCCCCTATCATGGGCAAGCCAAAGGGTGTGACCGGCTTCAAACTCCTGTTTAATTTATAGGCAAATAATGGTCGGTAACTGAGCGGCCAACCCTGCGACGTTAAAAATTAAACTCATTTAAATCCCGAAACTGTGTCTACGACACCATTTTAGTTTCAGCAGAGATGGGTATAGTGGAGTGAAGGATCGGTAAGGAGATATCCCATGAGTGGAACAACCTATTACAAGCATATTCTGGCCGCGATCGACCTCTCTGAAGATAACCGCAAGGTGATCGACAAGGCGGTGGACAGAGCCCGCTCCAACGGCGCCAAGCTGTCGGTTATCCATGTCGATGTGGACCTCAAGGATCTCTACACCGAGATGATCGATATCGACATCGACAACGTGCAGGATCAGGTGATCGCCGAAGCGAAAGAGAAGCTGGAGGCATTTCTGGCCTCGGTGGACTATCCCATCGAGAAGAAGCTGGTGATCTGCGGCGATCTGAGCGAGCGGGTCAATCAGGCGGTCAAGGAGTACGAGATCGACCTGCTGGTGTGCGGCCATCGCCAGAGCTTCTGGAGCCTGCTCACCTCCAGCGCCCGTCAGCTGATGAATACGGTGCCCTGCGATCTGCTGGTCGTCCCCTTGCAGAAGTAATGAAACCGGCGTAGTTTGATTTGCTATGAACATGACCGCATTCAATCACAACTACTGGTGGTGCTGCTCCTAAACAGGCGGCACCGCGTTTCTATTCGAGATTTTCCCAAATAAAACACCGTGACCGCCGAGAGGCGGTCAACTGTTTTTATCCCTTTGTCGCCTCCCGGCTCACCCAACTGGAGAGAGTGACATGCACAACCCCGTTATCCTGACTGGCGATCGTCCCACCGGCAAACTGCACATCGGCCACTATGTCGGCTCCCTGCGCCAGCGCGTCGAAGCCCAGCACCACTACCGTCAATTCGTGATGATCGCCGACCTGCAGGCGCTGACCGACAACGGCCACAATCCGGCCAAGGTGACCGACAACGTGCTGGAGGTGATGGCCGACTATCTGGCGGTCGGTCTCGACCCGGCCAAAACCACCTTCTGCCTGCAGAGTGCCCTGCCCGCCCTCGCCGAACTCACCTGCTACTACCTCAATCTGGTCAGCGTCGCGCGGCTGGAGCGCAACCCCACTGTCAAGGCGGAGATCCAGCAGAAAGGGTTCGAGCGCACGCTGCCGGCCGGTTTTCTGGTCTATCCGGTCAGTCAGGCCGCCGACATCACCGCCTTTCGCGCCAGCCACGTGCCGGTCGGGGAAGATCAACTGCCGATGCTGGAGCAGACCAACGAGATCGTTCGACGCTTCAACACGCTAGTTGGCAAAGAGGTGCTGACCGAGTGCCAGCCGATCCTGAGCGACACCGGCCGCCTGCCCGGCATCGATGGCAAGGCCAAGATGTCCAAATCCCTCGGCAACACCATCGAGCTCGGCATGTCGGCGGAAGAGGTCAAACAAGCGGTGTTCGCCATGTATACCGACCCCAACCACCTCAAGGTGAGCGATCCCGGTCAGGTGGAGGGCAATACGGTGTTCGCCTATCTCGATGCCTTCCACCCCGACAAAGAGCTGGTCGCCGAAATGAAGGCGCACTACCAGCGCGGCGGACTGGGCGATATGCGCTGCAAGCAGGTGCTCAATGACTGCCTGCAGACCCTGCTCGCGCCGATGCGGGAGCGCCGGGCCGCGGCCATCGCCGACAAGAAGATGCTGCTGGAGCAGCTCTATCAGGGCACCGAGCAGGCCCGCATCATCACCGATGAGGTGTTGGCTGAGGTGAAAAACGCCATGGGGCTGGATTACTTCGCCAGCATCCGCTGAGCCGGGGTGCCGAGCGCATCGGCGCCGTAGAGGTCGAACACCAGCTGGTGCAGCAGGCTCTTGAACCAGCCGATCGCCTCGTCGTGGGCGGTGAGCGGGTGCCCCGCCATCAGATAGACGATAGGGATGGCGGGGTCGAGCTGGTGCATCCGCAGCGGGTAGTAACGGCAGAAGTGGCGCCCGATCATCTCGGGCACCACCACCAGATAGCGGCCGGTTGCCATCAGCGGTGGCACCGCCATAAAGCTCGGCAACCGCACACCCAGCTCCCGCTCCACCCCGAAACGGGCCAGCCAGAGCTCCACCATCGCCTGACTGTGACCCCAGCTGGAGGTATGGATGTGGGGGCGGCTCACCAGCTCGACCGGCGTCAGTACATCGGGCAACTCGCTGCCGAGCGGCGACAGGCAGACCAGCGGGTTGTTGAACCACTCCTCCCGCCACAAGCGGGGTGAGAGGTGATTCGCCCCGGCGAAGCCGATCACCAGATCCAGCTCCCCCTTCTCCAGCTCCCGCTCGTAATTGCTGTCTGCCAGCTCGCACACCTCAAGCCGACAGTGAGGGGCCTGCCGATGGAGTCTGTCCACCAGCACCGGCACCAGCCCGTGCTCCACCGAACCCGGGGTGGCGATACGAAAAATCCGCCGCGCGGTGGCGGGATCAAACCCCTTGGCCTGCCGCAATCCCTGCTCCAGCATCGCCAGCGCCTGACGCACCGGCCCGGCCAGCGCCTTGGCTCGCTCGGTCGGCATCATCTCGCGCCGACTCATTACGAACAGCGGGTCATCCAGCGCCACCCGCAACCGCCCCAAGGCGTGACTGACGGTGGATTGGGAGAGATGCAGCCGTTCAGCGGCACGGGTGACGTTGCGTTCCTGCATCAGCATGTCGAATACGGCGAGCAGGTTGAGGTCGAGACGGGCGAGTGAGCTATCCATCGATATTAGCCATAGTTAAATGCCAACAATTCATTTTTACCATAGTAACAGATTGCCTAGAATGCGCTGGCTTAATACATCGGAGATTAAAATGCGTAGCTATCTGTTATTGCTGGCCATTGGCCTGCTCTGGGGTTCCCAGTTCATTTTCATGCACCAGGCCGTTGCCGAGTTGCCCCCCATTCTGGTGGCTGCCGGTCGTGCCCTGTGCGGCAGCCTGACCCTGGGTCTGCTCTGCCTGTTCATGCGGCTCAAGAGTGAGCACACCCCGTGGCGCACCTATATGCTGATCGCCCTGCTGGATGCCACCATCCCCTTCATCATGGTCGCCTGGGGCCAGCAGTATGTGGATAGCGCCATCGCCGCCGTGGTCATGGGTTGTATCCCGTTTGTAACCATTCTGGCTGCACCGCTGTTTATTTCTGGTGAAAGAATCACCAAAACCGGTCTGCTCTCGGTGATCATCGGCTTTGCCGGTGTGCTCACCCTGTTCTGGCCGAAACTCTCCCAGGGCATGAACGCCGGTCTGCTCGGTGCTGTCGCCATCCTGTTCGGTGCCAGCTGCTTCGCCATCGGCCTGCTGATGATCAAGCGCTTCGCCAAGGACCATCCGGTCGTGGTTGCCCGCAATATTCTGATCTCCTCGGCCACCCAGTTGCTGCTGGTCGCACCCTTCATGGTTGACCTGAGCAACCTGACCATGCCGAGCAGCCAGGCCCTGAGCGCGATTACCGTGCTGGGTACCCTCTGTACCGGTCTGGTCTACTTCCTCTACATGGCGCTGATCCAGAAAGCTGGCCCGACGTTCGCCTCCTTCAGCAACTATCTGGTTCCGCTGTTCGGCGTGATGCTGGGTGCCCTGTTCCTCGGCGAGCAGATCCACCCCACCACAGGTGTTGCTCTGGCCCTGATCCTCGGCTCGGTCGCCATGAACCAGTGGGCGCAACAGCGCCGCACGCAGCGCGAGGTCACCCTATGTCAGGCATCCTGACCACTCTGTGCGGGGGTCTGGTACTGATTGCCGGCTGGCAGTATCGCCAGCGACTGGCCGGGATCATGGGCCTGCTGATGGTGCTGCTGCCCTGGTTCTTCGATAGCAAGCTGCAAGCCATGCTGAGCTATGCCCTGAATGCCTGAAGTCCATCTCTGAATGTGTGACGAGAGTCTATCTCTCCTGTTTTGGGACTGTTTTTAAAAAAACCTCCGATTTGTCCCCCGCTACCGGCGCTCTGCGCCGGTTTTTTTATGCCTGCAAGCCAACGTCAGAGCAGATAGCGATAGCTGAGCCGCTCGTTCTTGCGCGGCCCGGTGATCTGCCAGCTCAGCAGAAAACCGCCGTCGATCTCGGTCAACTCGGCGCTGTAGTGATCCGCCCCGCACAGATGCGGCTCGGCGGTCAGCCAGCGGCCATCCCCTTGCGGCAGCAGTTCGAACAGCTCGACCGGCGCCTCATAACGCAGATGGGAGAGGCGGATACCCCGCTCGCTGCGCTGCCACCAGAAGCGGTTGTGCATGGCGAGTTCCCGTCCATGGGGCGTGGTGTAGCGACCCTGCTCGCTAAACAGCCAGCCCCCCTGATGATCGGTCACCTGCACACGCCCCTCGCCCCGACCATTCCAGTCGGTCGCCGACCCCTCGCCGTTGCTGGCAGTGAAGCTAAATGCTCCGACCTGTGGCAATCGCCCCCATAAACGCTGGATTGCCGCTTCCATCTCGGCCATCATAGCCCCCTTAAAATTGACAACTGACGATAAATCAAACACATGAACTACTTGATAGGGGTCACCCTGCTCTGGTCATTCTCCTTCAGCCTGATCGGGGTCTACCTCGCTGGCCAGGTGGATGCCTACTTCTCGGTGCTGACCCGCATCGCCCTCGCCAGTCTGGTGTTTCTCCCCTTCCTGCGCCGCCGCTGGCTGCGCCCCGATCTGGTGGCCAAGCTGATGGCCCTCGGCGCCATCCAGCTCGGCATCATGTATCTCTTCTACTACCACTCCTTCCTGCTGCTGACGGTACCGGAAGTGCTGGTCTTTACCATCTTCACCCCCCTCTACGTCACCCTGCTCCATGATCTGCTGGAGGGGCGCTTCAAGCCCACCTATCTGTGGGGCGCCCTGCTGGCGGTGCTCGGGGCTGCCGTCATCCGTTTCGACGGTCTGACCGAAAGCTATGTGCTGGGATTTCTGGTGGTGCAGGGGGCCAACCTCTGTTTCGCGCTCGGTCAGGTGGGCTACAAGGTACTGCTGGCGCGGGAGGCGGAGCAACCGCCGCAACTAGCAGTATTTGGCTGTTTCTATCTGGGGGCGCTGGTGATCGCCCTGCCCGCCTGGTGGCTGCTGGGCAAACCGCAATATCCGACATCAGGGTTGCAGTGGGGCATTCTGCTCTGGCTGGGGGTCGGGGCTTCCGGCCTCGGCTACTTCCTGTGGAACAAGGGGGCGACGCTGGTCAGTAGCGGAGTGCTGGCGATCATGAACAATGCGCTCATTCCGGCCGGCTTGCTGGTCAACCTGCTGCTCTGGGGCAAGGATACCGATCTGACCCGGCTGACCATCGGCGGCCTGCTGATGCTGGCCTCGCTCTGGGTCTGCCAGCGCGACAAGCGCGGCCAGCCCTGACCGCACTCAGCCGACGACGGTGTTGTGCTCCCGTCTGGCCTGACCGTGGCAGGTGGCCAGCCGGGCCAGCAGATGATCGAGCTGCTCGCCGGTCTGGCTCTGCACCAGCCCGATGCTGACGGTGACCGGCCGCTGTGACAGCAGGCTGGCATCGGCAATCTCGAGGCGCAGCCGCTCGGCGATCTCCAGCGCACTCATCCGCTCGGTCTGGGAGAGCATCAGGATAAAACCGTCCTCATCCCAGCGGGCGAAGGGATCTTCCCGCCGCAGCTCGTGGCGCACGATACGCGCCAGCTTGGCCAGCATGGCGTCGCAAGCCGCTTCGCCAAACAGTTGCTGGATTTTGGCCATGTGATCAACCGAGAACTGCAGCAGGCTGAAGCTGCCGCTCTCGGTCGCCAGCCGCTCTTCAAGCAGTTGCTCGAAGCGACCACGGCTCTCCAGACCGGTCAGCGGATCGGTGCCATGCCGCTCCTCCACCAGCACCACGGCGGGATCGAGGTGACGGACCACCCCCAGCAAATAGCCCCGCTCATCGCGACGCATCCGCTCTTCCAGCCGGATGTAGTGACCATGATGATGCAGAATGCGGTATTCGAGGCGCAGACCGCTGCTGCGGCCGCTCTGACAGGCGAGCAGGGCATCTTCCAGCCGGGCAACATCGTCGGGATGAACCCGATCCAGCCAGCCGAGATCATCCGGCCAGCTCTCCCCCAATCCCAGCAGGCGCAGGCAGGAGGGATCGCGGCGTAACCCCTGTTGAGCAGACCAGGTCCAGATCCCCGCCTCCAGCAGCGTCATGGCATCAGACAGCAGACCCGGATCAAGCCGGGCAGTCACATCGACCAAGGGTGTCTTGAGCATTTCCATGGGGCGCCTCGAAACCGGATCTGAATACCTGCTCAATAAGTAACATTGGCTCTCGCGCCGAGCAACAGGGTCAGCTCGCTTTTGTGTGATACCCGTTCATCAGCGTCTGCCAGTTCTCCGGTACGAAGTGGAAACTGGTATGCAGTTGAGACTCTTTATTGAATGAACGGAGCAAGCGCTCCAGATTGGCCTTCTGCCACTCACCGGGGGAGCGGATCGCCCCCTTGTCAAAGTCGATCACCCACACCTTGTCCGTTTTATCGAGCAGCAGATTGTGGCTGTTGAGATCGGCGTGATAGACCCCGGCATCGTGCAGCTGACGCACCGTCTGGCCGATCTTGTGCCACACCTCGGTCGCCACCGGCCCCTGTTTGAGCAGCGCCACCATATCCTTGGCACCGCGAATCCGCTCGATCAGGATATCGGCGCGATAGAAGGGGCCATGCTTGACCATGCGGGCACCAAACGGACGCGGCACCGGCAACCCCAGTTCGCATAACCTGGCCAGCAGGGTATATTCGGCCATGGCGCGGCTCGACTCGACCCCTTCGAACCAGAAGCGATCCCGCACCACCTTGCCCACCATGCCGCCGCGATAGTAGTGGCGCAGCACCAGATGGCGGGACTCATCCTTGACGAACCAGGTCACCCCCCGCCCGATGGACGTACCCACCACCTGACGGTTGTTCTGCCACCAGGCAGGATCGAATAACTGGGGAGAGGGGTCACGAAAGGCCCCTTCGGCGTACCAGCAGATCTGGTTGTGTTCGGTCTGTATTCGCATCGTGGAGATCCCGCTCGGTGGGTCATGGATCGCAATTTTTCAATTGGCGATGAGGCTGCCGCTCTGGCATGCCCGCAATAGTGGCCTTTAATCAGCGACGTGCAGAAACAGGTCATGGCACTGGGCCCGGCACGATCCTGGCTGACGATTGTGCGCAATTTTACAATCCAGAGGGGAGTTTGCATAATGCCATCCACCCTTTTTGCCAGCCGTGCGCCACAACATGCCGCTATTTCAAACGCCACCCTCCTCCATCTGCATCCTGCGGCTCTCCGCCATCGGGGATTGCTGCCACGCACTGGCGCTGGTGCGCGTCATCCAGCGGGAGTGGCCACAGACCCGCATCACCTGGATCACCGGCAAGATCGAGGCAACCCTGTTTGCCGATCTGCCCGGGGTCGAGGTGATCCCCTTCGACAAGAGCAAGGGGTGGCGCGGCTATCGCGATCTCTGGCAGACCCTCAAGGGACGTAAATTTGATGCCCTGCTCCACCTGCAGGCGGCCATGCGGGCCAGCATTGCCACCCTCGGCATCCGGGCGAACATCAAACTCGGCTTCGACAAGGCGCGGGCCAATGACGGTCAGTGGCTGTTCACCAACCACAAGGTGCCATCCCCCGACTCCCCCCACGTGCTGGACGGTTTCCTCGCCTTCGCCAAAGAGCTTGGCATCAAGGATC
The DNA here is from genome assembly GCF_027707745.1 of Aeromonas sp. QDB23. Classification (NCBI taxonomy): domain Bacteria; kingdom Pseudomonadati; phylum Pseudomonadota; class Gammaproteobacteria; order Aeromonadales; family Aeromonadaceae; genus Aeromonas; species Aeromonas sp. QDB23. The sequence goes on along the minus strand of NZ_JAPCJA010000012.1, from coordinate 71,223 downwards.
TGACCCCGGACTGGCAACTGCCCATCAGCGCCGAACATCAGGCGTGGGCAAAGGAGAAGATTGGCGGTAAACCGACCCTGCTGATCTGCGCCGCCGCCAGCAAGGCATTCAAGAACTGGACTGCCGCAGGCTATGCCGCGCTGGCGGATCACGCCGCCAACAAGGGCTTTCAGGTTTATCTCTGTGGCGGGCCAGCCAAACTGGAGCGGGATCTGGCCGCCGAGATCCGGCAACTGAGCCAGAGCAAGCCGGTCGATCTGGTGGGGCAGACCAACCTCAAGCAGCTGCTGGCGCTGATTGGCGAAGCGAATCTGGTGCTGGCCCCCGATACCGGCCCAACTCACATGGCAACCTTGGTCGGCACACCGGTGATCGGCCTCTATGCCCACCACAATCCCGCTCGCACCGGCCCCTATCTGTGCCGCGACTACGTGGTCAGCGTCTATCAGGAGCTGGTCGAGCAGGAGACCGGCAAGCCGCTGGCCGAATTGAGCTGGCGCACCCGCCTCAAGGACCCGGAGGCCATGAGCAAGATCACCCGCGATCAGGTGATCGCCGCGTTCGATCGGCTCTGCGCCGATCGCCAGCTGCCGTACTGACAGGGCAACTCGGGAATTCCGAGCCATCAGGCAGGGATAACCTGATGGCCCCAGCCCGCCCCAAAAGGCACAATCAAGGCTGATGTGGGTTACGCTCCCGCAGCAAGCTACGAATACTTTGATCGGCTGGAATATGATTCCGGCCGTTTTTTTATTCGCCGCATTCTGGTAAAATTCGCCGCCTTTACATCCTCCTGACTCAATAATTTTCCGCGTTTTGCGTTTGGCTGTCTCCCTTTCGGGCACAAGACGGCGGTCTCTGCTACAACCAAAACAGCGGTTTCGATTAAAGGTAATAACATGGCGCAACAAGGCACTCTCTATATCATCTCTTCTCCGAGCGGCGCGGGTAAATCCAGTCTGCTCAATGCCTTGCTGACCCAACATAACGCTGCGGGCAAGATGCAGCTGTCTGTTTCCCACACCACGCGCGCCACCCGCCCGGGCGAAGAGCACGGCGTGCACTACCACTTTGTACAGGTGGAAGAGTTCAAGGCACTGATCGAACGCGGTGATTTTCTGGAGTGGGCCGAAGTATTCGGCAACTACTACGGCACCTCACGCGCCGCCATCGAAGCCTGTCTGGCCAAAGGGATCGACGTATTCCTCGATATCGACTGGCAGGGTGCCCGCCAGATCCGCGAGCAGATGCCGACCAAATCCATTTTCATCCTGCCCCCCAGCCGCGAAGAGCTGGAGCGTCGCCTGATTGGGCGCGGTCAGGACAGCAGCGAGGTGATCGCCGGCCGGATGGCGAAAGCCATTGCCGAAATGGTGCACTACGACGAGTATGACTATGTCATTATCAATGAAGACTTCGAGCAGGCGCTGTTCCAGCTCAGGTCCATTATTGAGTGCCAACGGCTGGAGATGCGTCACCAGCAACAGGCTCAAAAAAACTTGCTGCAACAGCTACTGGCAGAGTAAGCCAAAAACAAGTAAACTTTTGCGTCATTTTTAAACACTGCTTTTCTAAATACAGAAAGCCCAAACACTGGAGTCCTGCATGGCACGCGTTACTGTAGAAGATGCTGTAAAACAGGTAGGTAACCGTTTTGACCTGGTGCTGGTCGCCGCGCGCCGCGCTCGTCAAATCGCGGTACAAGGCAAAGATCCCCTGGTCGACGAAGAGAACGACAAGCCGACTGTGATCGCCCTGCGTGAGATCGAGCTGGGTCTGGTGAACAATCAAGTGATGGACACCCAGGACCGCTACGAGCAGCAAGAGCAGGAAGCCGCCGAGCTGGCTGCCGTTGCTGCCATCGCCGAAGGCCGCGGTTAAGTAATTCCCCCGGTTGGCACCCGCCCGGGTGCCGACTGTTCATCCCCATTTACAACCGCTCGAAAACCTCGCAAACTCAGGGCTCTACCCTCAATTCCACGAATTGCCGTTTCACCGCTGCGGGGACTGTCTTGTATTTATTTGAAAATCTTAAAGAAATAGCCAGTTCCTACCTGCCGCCAGAGCAGGTTGAGAAGCTCAAGCAAGCCTATGTGGTGGCCCGCGATGCCCACCAGGGACAGATGCGTTCCAGTGGCGAACCCTATATAACCCACCCTGTTGCCGTTGCCCGTATTCTCGGTGACATGCGCCTCGATCATGAAACCCTGATGGCCGCCGTGCTGCACGACGTCATCGAAGACACCTCTGTCACCAAGGCCGATCTGGCCGAACAGTTTGGCAATGCGGTTGCCGAACTGGTGGCCGGGGTCTCCAAGCTCGACAAGCTGAAATTTCGCGATCGCAAAGAGGCGCAGGCCGAGAACTTCCGCAAGATGGTGATGGCGATGACCCAGGATATCCGGGTCATTCTGATCAAGCTGGCCGACCGCACCCACAATATGCGCACCCTGGGCTCACTGCGACCGGACAAACGCCGCCGTATCGCCCGGGAAACCCTCGAAATCTTCGCCCCTATCGCCAACCGCCTCGGTATTCATACCATGAAGAACGAGCTGGAAGAGCTAGGCTTCGAGGCGCTCTATCCGATGCGATCCCGTGTGCTGCGCGAATCGGTGCGCCGTGCCCGTGGCAATCGCCGCGAGATCATCGACTCGATCCAGAGCGAAATCAGCGGTCGCCTGAAAGAGGCGGGGATCGAGCATCAGGTCAGTGGCCGCGAGAAAAATCTGTTCTCCATCTACAACAAGATGGAGAAAAAAGAGCTGCAATTTCATGAGGTAATGGATATCTACGCCTTTCGGGTCAAGGTGAAGGACATAGATACCTGTTACCGGGTGCTGGGGCAGATGCACAGCCTCTACAAGCCGCGCCCCGGCCGCTTCAAGGATTACATCGCCATCCCCAAGACCAACGGTTATCAGTCGCTGCACACCTCGCTGGTGGGGCCGCACGGGGTGCCGGTGGAGGTGCAGATCCGCACCGAATTCATGGATCAGATGGCCGATAAAGGGGTTGCCGCCCACTGGGCCTACAAGCAGGATGGCGACAGCTCGGGCACCACCGCCCAGATCCGCGCCCAGCGCTGGATGCAGAGCCTGCTGGAATTGCAGCAGAGCGCTGGCAGCTCGTTTGAATTTATCGAAGGGGTCAAGACCGACCTGTTCCCCGACGAGATCTACGTCTTTACCCCCGAAGGGCGCATCATGGAGTTGCCCGCTGGCGCCACGCCGGTGGACTTCGCCTACACGGTGCACACCGACATCGGCCATGCCTGCGTCGGTTCCCGGGTCGACCGCCACCCCTACCCGCTCAGCAGCCCGCTGCATTCGGGTCAGACGGTGGAGATCATCACGGCGCCGGGCGCCCGCCCCAACGCGGCCTGGCTCAACTTTGTGGTGACCACCAAGGCTCGCTCCAAGATCCGTCAGTTCCTCAAGAACCTGCGCACCGAAGAGTCGGTGGTGCTGGGTCGCCGCCTGCTCAACCATGCGCTGGGCGCCAAGAATATCGAAGACATCCCCGAGCCACGTATCAAGCAGGTGCTGGCCGACACCAAGCACGAGAACCTGCAGGGGCTGCTGGCCGATGTAGGCCTCGGCAACGCCATGAGCGTCATGGTGGCGCGCCGCATGCTGGGGGATGAACTGCCGCCGGAAGAGCAACCCAAGTCCAGCAGCAAGAAGATGCCGATCAAGGGTGCCGACGGCATGCTGGTCACCTTCGCCAACTGCTGCCGCCCGATCCCGGGGGATGCCATCATCGCCCACATCAGCCCGGGCAAGGGGCTGGTGATCCACCAGGAAACCTGTCGCAACATCAAGGGCTACAGCAAGGAGCCGGACAAGTACCTGCCAGTGCAGTGGGAAGTGGACAAGGAGCAGGAACAGGAGTTCCGCACCGGCATCAGCATCGAGATCATCAATCATCAGGGTGCGCTGGCCGAGCTGGCCAACGTGATTGCCGCCACCGGCGCCAACATTCACGCCATCAGCACCGAAGAGAAGGATGGCCGGGTCTATCAGGTCAGCCTGCTCATCACTACCAAGAGCCGCATCCACCTGGCCAACATCATGCGAAAGATCCGTGTGATGCCCAACGTGCTCAAAGTGAGCCGACAGAAGAACTGAATACAGGCGGCGCAAGCCGCCTGCTGCTTTTATAGAGACAAGCCATGACCCCCGAACGCTTCAAGCGCATCACCGACACCTTGGTACAGTACCAGCTCGATTTGACCGTCTGTATGCAAGATATGCGTGCACAAACCTCACAGCATAGAAACTGATATGACTCCCGAACGCTTCAAGCGCATCACCGACATGCTGGCCCAGCGTCAGCTCGATTTGACCGTCTGTATGGAAGAGGTCCATAAACCTCACAATCTGGCCGCCATCGTGCGTACCGCCGATGCCATCGGCATCCACCGGGTACACGCCGTCTGGCCCAAAACCTGGATCCACAAACGCAAGGGCACCGCCCGCGGCAGCCAGAACTGGGTGGATGTAAAATTGCACCCGGATATCGGCAGCGCCGTGGCCGAGCTGAAAGCCTCCGGCATGCAGATCCTGGCGACCCATCTCTCCGACAGCTCGGTCGATTTTCGCGCCATCGACTACACCAAACCGACCGCCATTCTGGTGGGTCAGGAGAAGCACGGCATCGGTGAAGAGGCGCTGGCGCTGGCCGATCACCATATCGTCATCCCCATGGTCGGCATGGTGCAGTCCCTCAACGTCTCGGTGGCGGCTGCCGCCATCCTCTACGAAGCGCAGCGCCAGCGCGAGCTGGCCGGTTGCTATCAGCGCGGCTGCCCGCTCACGCTGGAAGAGCAGAACAGTATCCTGTTCGAGGGGGGTTACCCCATCTATGCCCAGCTCTGCAAAGAGAAAGAGATGCCCTATCCCCAGCTCGGCCCGGCCGGTGAAATTCTGGCGGACGAAGAGTGGTGGCAGCGGATGCAGCTGACCCGCAAAGGCTGGGCGCAACAGAGCGAGCAGGACGATCCGCAGGAGGAGTGATGGAGAACCCTTTTGGCAGCTGGCTGGAATCGCAAATCATCCGGGATCACCTGACCAACCCGAACATAGAGGCCGGCGACTACAGCTACTACTCCGGCTACTACCACGGCAAGCCGTTCGAGGATCACTGCGTCCGCTACCTGCTCGGCGATGGCTCGACCCGTGCCAGCTGGGACAGCGGCCAGTGGGGCACGGAAGTAGACCGCCTGATCATCGGCAAGTTCTGCTCCATCGCCTCGGGTGCCACCTTCATGCTGGCGGGCAATCAGGGCCACCGGCTGGACTGGGTCTCTACCTTCCCGTTCAACCCCGATACCTTTGGCGAGGGGGCTCGCAGCGGCTTTCTGCGCAAGGGCGACACCCGGATTGGCAACGATGTCTGGATCGGCTCGGAAGCGATGATCATGCCCGGCATCACCATTGGTGATGGCGCCGTCATTGCCACCCGCGCCGTGGTGACCAGAGATGTGGCCCCTTACACCATAGTCGGCGGCAACCCGGCCCAGCCGATCCGCCGTCGCTTCAGTGAGGAGCAGACCGTCATGCTGCAAGAGATGCAGTGGTGGCACTGGCCCCTGCCCCGCTTGCAAGCCAGCATGGCGCTGCTCTGCTCGGGGGATATCGCCGCCCTTTATTACCATTGGCAACAGGAGTGTGCCCGATGAAATCCCTCGCTCTCTCCCTGTTGGCCTTGACCCTGTTTTCTGCCGGAGCCCTTGCCGTGACTAATACCTTTCCGCTCACCAGCGAAGCCGATGTGCCCACCCTCTACCGGCAAACCCTGCCCGACTTCTGGCGCCAGCATGCAGTCGAAGGGGAGTTCAAGGGCAAGGATGGCGTCACCATCCGCTATGCCGCCCTGCGGCAGGAGAAAGTCGATCGCGCCATCCTCATCGTCAATGGCCGGGTCGAGAGCTACCTCAAGTATCAGGAGCTGGCGTGGGATCTCTGGCGCCAGGGCTACAGCCTCTATCTCATCGATCACCGTGGTCAGGGGATGTCCGGCCGGATGCTGGATGATCCGCAGAAGGGATATGTCGACCAGTTCGACGATTATGTGGTCGATCTCAAGCAGTTTCACGACCAGATAATCATGGCAGACCAGCCTGCCAAGCTGTTCCTGCTGGCCCACTCCATGGGCGGTGCCATCTCGGCCCGCTATCTGGAGCGCTGGCCCGAGGATATCAAGGCAGCCGTGCTCTCCTCCCCCATGCTGGGCATCAATCTCGGCGGCCTGCCCAAGTGGCTGGCCAAGGGGCTGGCAGCCACCCTGGGGACGGTCGGCGGCTGGATCGGCGAGCCCCCCTACGGCCCCGGTCAGGGCCCCTATCAGGATGACGGCTTTGCCGATAACGGGCTGACCCACAGCCACTCCCGTTATCAGGCCTTCCGCCAGCTCTACGAGCAGTACCCGCAGATCAAGCTGGGTGGCGCCACTGCCCACTGGATTTATCAGGGTATCACCGGTGCCGATGCCGCTATCGCCGAGGCGGGTGCCATCAAGACCCCCCTGTTGGTCCTGCAGGCAGGCGACGACAAGATCGTGGACAATGCCGCCCAGGATCGCTTCTGCACCCTGGCAAAGTGCGAAGGGGGCAAGCCGCTGCGGATCGAGGGTGCCTGGCATGAACTGCTGATGGAGACGGATGACAAGCGCCAGCCCGCCCTGAACGCGATGGCTGAATTTTTCGCCCGCTTCTGAGCTGGCTATTTTTTGTAACCCTAAATAAATGGGGTGACAGTGCGGGCTAAGGTAAACTGCCCCTGTTTTCAATTGATGCCGAGGTAATGATGTTCAAGGTAGTTGTATCCGATCTCGATGGCACCCTGCTCAACAAGCAGCACCAGATCTCTTCCCGCACCCGGGATACCCTGCACCGCCTGGTAGAACAAGGTGTGAAATTTGTGGTCGCCACCGGCCGTCACCACGTGGACGTGCGCAGCTTCCGCGATGCGTTGGGGATGGACATCTACCTCATTACCTCCAACGGTGCCGTGGTTCATGACAAGCAGGACCAGCTGGTGTTCAACCAGCCGCTGCCAGCCGAAATCGCCGCCGAGCTGATCGCGCTGGAGCGCGACCCCTCCATCCACCTCAACGTCTATCAGGGCGATGACTGGGTGGTCGAAGAGGAGCTGCCCTGGCTGCTGAGCTTCCACGACGAGTCCGGCTTCACCTATCGGCTGGTCGATGACCTGACCAAAGAGCCGAAAGAGAAGATCAACAAGGTGTTCTACATCGGCGACCACGAGAAGCTGCTGAAGATCGAGGCGCACCTCAACCAGCGCTACGGCGATCAGCTCAACGTCACCTTCTCATTGCCGGACTGCCTCGAAGTGATGCACGCCGGGGTTCACAAGGGCAACGCGGTGCGTGCCGTGCTGGAACAGAACGGTTTCGACATGTCCGAGGCGATCGCCTTCGGGGATGGCATGAACGACTTCGAGATGCTGACCATGGTGGGACGCGGAATTGTGATGGGCAACGCCCACGATCGCCTGAAAATAGCGCTGCCGGAGTATGAGCAGACCCTCACCTCCGATGAAGATGGCGTTGCCGTCTATCTGGAAAAACTGTTCGAACTGGAGAGCGTCAGCGCAGCCTGATTTCAGGCCAGAAGCAGATCAACATGGATACCCGGTGTGGTATCCATGACTGTCACTGTGCCGAAGTTGGCATGCTCACCGCTTGAAACGGTAATCACAGGCCGTGCAGCAATATTCCCGTGAAATCTGCCGATCGATGGAACGGCCCAGCAAAAGACCCAACCCGCCTCCGGTCGCCCCACCCAGCAAGGCGCCACCCACAGCGCCTGCGATAGCGCCGACCGGCGTGCCAAGACTGCCCAAAGAGGCTCCCCAACCGGCTCCCAGCTTGGCAAAGGTCGCGGCACAAGCGTAGCCACCCGCAGCACAACACCCCATTGCACAGGCCTTGCCGACTCGTTCATCCTCAACCTTGTCCACAGCCTCACTCATGCAACTTGGACATCTCATGATCCACTCCCGCTCAATCAGGACTGCATCATTATCGGTCAGGATCGATGAATGCGTCACCTGCAACCGCCATCAGCTACCAGGCTTGAACTGATCCTTGTCGAGCCCGTGCTTCTTCATCCGCAGATAGAGCTTCTTGCGGGGAATACCAAGGTAGCTGGCCGCCTCGGTCACCCGGCCAGAAAAGAGGAACAGGGTGTCCTCGATCACCCGCCGTTCAAACTCATCGACCAGATCGTCCAGCGGCTCCTTGGCATTCGCGCCGGGGATGGCTCGCTCAGAGCCCGCCAGCTTGATGATCCCGACCGCATAGAGTTCGGCCACGTTTCTCAACTCGCGAATATTGCCAGGCCACTGGTGGCGCTTGAGGGTCTCCAGATAGGCACGATCCACTGCGGGCACCGTCTTGCCTATCCGCTTGCACCCTTCTCGCAAAAAATGGCGAAAAAGGGGAATGATGTCACAGCTTCGCTCAACCAGCCTCGGCAGTTTGAGTCTCACCTGTGAAAGAAAATAGTAGAGCTGGGGCATCAGTAGTTGTTGCTCAACCAGCGCCTCGGGAGACTCCTCAAACAGGGCGATGGTACGCAGTGACTTCTCTCCCCGCCGCTCCTGCTCCAGCAGATGGTTACCCAGCCAGCGCTGGCACTCTGCCGTCAGCCTTGCCGGAGATTGCAGCACCAGCGTCCCCTGTTCCGCCTTGACCAGGCTGGCCTGGATCTCGCTCAGGGAGCTCGCTGACGAACAATCATGAAGGTGGAATGGATGCGCCTTACGCGCACTGATCTTGTGCAGCAACTGAGCCAGCGTGTAGCGACCGGAACCCGGCGCCCCCTCCAGCATCAGATCCTTGTCGGTCTGTGCCAACTGGTTGATCTGCTGGCGGATAGCGACCAGTTGCGGACTGGTGCCGATCAACTCATCCTCAACCGTCGCCCGGATCTCACTGCGCTGGGTCATGATCGCACTGCGTTGCGCGCAGGCCCGCTCCAGCAGATCGAGCAACGACTGGGGATTAAGCGGTTTTTCCAGAAAATCGAAGGCCCCCAGCTTGACTGCCCTCACCGCCAAAGGGATATCGCCGTGCCCGGTGATCATGATGACCGGCAGCTCGCCATCGATCTCCAGCACCCGGTCCAGCAACTCCATGCCGTTCATGGCAGGCATATAGATATCGGACACGACCACCCCCGGCCATTGCTGTGACAGCAATGCCAGCGCCTCATGGGGAGAGGTGGTTGCCCTGGGCTGGTAGCCGGAGAGGCGCAACAGGTGGCAATAGGACTCCAACACGTCCTCATCGTCGTCCACCAGCAACACATTGGCCTGACGATTATGGGGTAACAGCATCGCTTTTCATCTCCTTCGGTGGCTCACGCCCCCCGGCAAATTCCACTATAACCATGGCCCCCCTCTCCAACGTGGAGCCCAGCAAGATATCCGCCCCGCAGCGCGCCAACAGGGAGCGACAGATGGTCAGTCCCAGCCCCAAGCCCACCTCTTTGGAGGTAGTAAAGGGGGTAAAAAGTTTGGGCAGGATGGCCTCACCAAATCCGGGTCCACTGTCGGCAATCCCTATGCGCAGCGACCCGCCCTCCTGTGCGAGACACAGCAGACGGATCTGGCGCAGCTCCCGTCCGGCGATGGCATCCATCCCGTTGACCAGCAGATTGACCAATACCTGTTCAACCAGCACAGGATCAGCCTCAATCCACAGCCCATCCGGCAGCTCGTTTTGCAACTGGCAGCTATCGCGCTTCGCACGGGTTTCTAGCAGCAACAGCGCCTGATCGGCCAACTCTTTCGGATCGAGCCGGATGCGGGTATCGGGGGTGGGCGATTTACGGGCAAAATTGCGCAAGGCGGTAATGATGCGATGCATGCGCTGGCTCAGTTTCTCGATCTTGCCAAGATCGCTGCCCAGAGAGTGGTAGTGACCGGCATCCAGCGCCGCACGGCTGGTATAGAGGTAGGTCATCATGGCTGACAGCGGCTGATTGAGTTCATGGGCCAGACTGGTCATCGCCTGCCCCACCACTGCCATCTTGGCCGCCTGGATCAGCTCATCCTGCGCCTGCAGCAAGTTGTGTTCTGCCTGTTGCCGCTGCACCACCTCTGCGGCAAGCAGCCGGTTTTTTTCTGTCAGCTCCCGGGTACGCTCAGCCACCAGCGACCCCAACTCTCGGGCCGTTATTTCCTGCCGGGTCACATCCGTGATGGTGATAATGAACCTGTGTCCGCGCCCCTGCTCGAACCGGCGCAGGTTGAAGTGCAGGAAACGGGGCTGACTGTCAGCGCCGGTGGCAATGGTGCACTCACTGTAGCCCAGCGTGAGCAGTTGCTGCCCGGGCTCGAACTGGGCAGCCAGCATAGCCTTGGCATCATCGGGGAATACCTGCCACAGAGGTTGTTCAGGTTTGATCACCGTCTGCTGAAACAGGGTCAAGGCACTGGGGTTGACCGATTCGATGGTGCCATCGGGATGACAGGTAATTAAGCAGGCCTGGGTGTTATTGATGAGGTTGAGGGCATTGGTCTTCTCCATTTGTTGCAGCTGCTGACAGAAGTGGCGCAGGCTCTCCCCCAGTTGACCGATCTCGTCCCGGCCTTGCGTTCTGACCACCGCATCCATCTGACCTTCCGCAACCCGGGCGAGATCCTGCCCCAGGGTATCGAGTCGACCAATCAACCTGCGCCCAATCAGCACCACTAGCACGAAAATACTGATCAAGATGGATAGTCCAAGCACCACCAGGATCACCAGCTTGCCCGTTGCCACCATCTGGCTACTGTTGCGACCGAGCGCACTCAGAGAGCGGTTAGCCTCAGTCACGATCAGAGAGACCCGCTGATGGTAGCGAGAGACTGCGCTATCAAGCTGTGGCCGCAGTGCTGTTAGCTGTTGGTGGGTTTGCGCATCGGCTTGCAACAACAGGTAAAGGTGCCCGTTCGGCTTAACCAGCGTCACGATATCCTGCAGGATCTGGCGATAGCTCACGGTCGAAGGATACTCGGCCAGGCGGGAGATCAGCTCATCCATCTCGTCGATCTTGTAGCCGATAAACAGAAATGCACTCTCCAGATCCTGCTGATTGCGCTGGGCAATCACCTCGTTGACCAGCGCCAGCAGCTCATTCTCCTTGAACGTAAGGTCTTGCAAGGCAGAGAACTCCTTGATGACGGAGCCAAACTCCCCCATGTCATTCGGGTTACCAACCATACCGGTGAGATGCCACTCTACCTCTTGCAACAGCGGCGCCACATCGTCCACCAAATCCTGATGCAGCCAGTTGATCCGCTTCTGTAACTGTTGCAACGACTCAAGATGATCGATCTGGCGCTTGAGGTAAGTTCCATGATTTTCCACCAGCAAGTTCAGTTCGGTGAACGCCTGCTGCTGTGAGCGATCATCCTCACTGCCCCGAGGATATGCGTTGCGGATATCAAGCAGGGTGCTGGAGACCGCCGCAGAAAGCTGGCTGTATTTCACCGGATCCTGGGTATCACGCAACTGTGCCAATAGCAGCAACAGACGGGAGCTGGCCCGCTCCAGCTGATAGGCGCTGCCGATGGCCGGCAGACTCTCTTCAACAATCCGGTTTACCTGCTGCCCCAGTCGACCCCACACCATGTAAGCCGCCATCCCCATGACACAGGTCAGGACCGTAATAGAAACAAACGCGAGAATAAGACGACGGCCCAGACTTCTCGGCAAGCGCAACAAGCGACCCCGGCCCATCATGGCTTGACCGCCTGATCGACCAGCAGGCGAGCCTCGCCAAGACGAGCTTCCATAGTCTGGCGCCACTGGTGCATCACCTTCTCGGTTTGCGGATTGCTCTGATCCCGGTCATACAGTCCGTCAAACTGCGCCAGCAGGGCCGGGTCACTAGCCACCAGCTCACTCAAAGGGGGAGTGCTGGCTTTGGCTCTTGCCTGTTTCAGCAGGCGTTCACGGGCAGGATCACCGCGGGTATCCGCGCCGTTGATCTCCTGCCAGGTGAGCTTCAACCGCGGTAACTGCTGGGTAATGGTCTGCTCGAACAACGCCTTGAGCAGACCGGCGCGCCGGTACAGCAGATCTTTGTCGGTGACATATTTGGCCTCGCTGGCAAGGCGGGGTTGATTCAGCGTCACCTTGGCCATACCCGGGGTGGCAATAATGGCCTGCCCCTTGGCTGATAACAGATACTTGATGAAGCGGGCCGCATTGGCCGGATGTTCGCTGCTGCGAGCAACGCCAAGATAGGTAGGCAGGATTACCGCATCGGGCAGGATATTAAAGCCAACGTGATCGAAACGAGCCTGACTGTTGCGGGCATAGCTGTCGATCACCAGACCGGCACCGGCCAGACCGCGAGTCACCCCGTCGCTCACCCCGAAACTGCGGGCCGTAATGGCCGAGAGGTTGCTGCCAAGCCTCATCAGGAGTGCCCACCCCTGCTCCCAGCCATACTGCTGCAAGACACTCTCCACCATCATATGGGTCGTACCTGACTGGGAAGGGGAGCTCATCATCACGTGCCCCATGAACTGTGGCGAAGCCAGCTGCTGCCAGGTGGTCGGTACCGGCAGGTGGTACTTGTCCAGATAGCGGCGGTTATACATGATGCCGCTGCCCGAGTATCCAACCACGGCCACCTTGTTGCCCAGCCCCAACATATGGGGAGTCAGCCAATCGGGAGGCACTGTTTCAGCCGATAAACCGGCCAGCAAACCAGCCTGATCCAGTGTGTGAAAAAAAGTCGGGGATGAAGACATGATGATGTCGACCCCGGGAGCATCATCTGCCGTCAGCAGCCGCAAGGCGGGAAGCGTCCGGCGATAGATGACCTCAACGCGGATCGCCGGATATTGCCGGGAGAATCCCTCGATCACCGCCTTGACCGGCGCCTCCGAAAAGGAGGTCAATACCGTCAGGGTCGAGGCATGGAGAGGGGTCAAAGGCAGCAGGATCGCGACCAGCAAAAACGGGAGCTGTCGGCAAAATATGGGCATGGTCTCTCTGTCGGCTCACTGGCAATTATCGGATTATGTGCGGTACATCCAATATTCAACACAAGGGGTAAAAATCATTTCATCAGGGGTGAGCCAGTTTTGACTCACCTCCCTGTTACAGGAGCCTATTGTTATTCATCGCTAGTTACCGGGACAGTCAAAAGAAGTCATTTTCGCCCCATGAAACCCACACGATTGAGTCAAGGTTGACTCATTTCGGCCATTTTGCCGCCCCGTTTTCTCCTTTCATATGATGGCTCCAGCTAACAGAGCTTCCTCTGAAACCTTGCTGCCCAACATACACGGAGAACAATATGTTCAACTTTTTCAAAACGCGAGCAGACCTTCCGGTCATGGATGCCTCGCCCGATAAAATCCGCTCGATTTACCGCAAGTACCAATGGCAGGTGTTCCTCGGTCTGGTACTCGGCTACGCCATGTTCTACGTCGTCCGAATGAGTTTGAACGTGGTCAAGAAACCCATGCTGGACGCCGGCATAGTGACGCTGGAAGAGCTGGGGATCATTGGCTCCGCCTTCCTGTTTACCTATGCCGTAGGCAAGTTCTCGAACGGCTTCCTCTCCGACTACGCCAACATTGGCCGCTTCATGTCGGTTTCGCTCGGTCTCTCCTCCATCTGTACCATCCTGATGGGCATGAATACCGCAACCTTCTTCCTGGTGCTGATGTGGGGTCTGAATGGCTGGTTCCAGTCGGTCGGTTCCGCACCATCCTGCGTCTCCATTTTCCAGTGGTTCTCCCCCAAGCAGCGGGGCTCCGTCTATTCCATCTGGGGCGGCTCTCGCAACATCGGTGAAGGCATCTCCTGGATCCTGACCGCCAGCATCGTCAGCTTCTTCGGCTGGAAAGCGGGCTTTATCGGTGCCGGTCTTGCCTCTCTGGCTGCCGCGCTGTGCATGTATCTGGTGCTGAAAGATCGCCCGCAGACCTATGCCCTGCCAGAACCTGCCGTTGCCTTTGGCGAACAAGCGGAGATCACCAAGAAGGTCGAGCCAGCCGAGATCCGTCGCGCCCAGCTGTTTGTGCTTAAACAGCCGACCGTATGGCTGATCGCGGCAGCCTGTGCCTGCATGTACATGTCTCGCTACGCCATGAGCTCCTGGGCCGTGCTCTATCTGCAAGAGCAGAAAGGGTACAACCTGATCGATGCGGGCTTTGCCATGTCTGCCTACCCCATCGCCGGTTTCCTCGGCGCCATTCTGGCGGGCATCATCTCTGACAAGATGTTCAACGCCAACCGCCACATCCCGACCCTGCTCTACGGGTTGGCCAACATTGCCGGTATGTGCCTGATGTTCTGGGGCCCGCAGAGCCGCATGATGGATGCCGTCGCACTGGCGCTGATCGGTTATGCCATCGGGGGACTTGTCGTATTCCTGGCGGGTCTGACAGCCTGTGATCTGATGCCAAAAACCGCCGTGGGCGCAGTAAAGGGCTTTATCGGCCTCTGCTCCTACATCGCAGCCTCCTGTCAGGAGCTGGTCTCCGCCGCCCTGATCAAAACCAGCGTGGTCGATGGTGTCACTCACTATGACTTCAGCAGTGCCCAGTATTTCTGGCTCGGCGCATCCGTGGTCTCCATGCTGCTCGCCTTGACGGTATGGAACGCCAAAAAAGTGGTCGAATATTGATCTTGTAACAGACAAAGGGTGGTCAATTGACCACCCTTTTTTCATTGCCCAATCCGAGAAGGGATGTTTCCGATGCGTAAAACCAAAATCATTGCCACCCTGGGTCCTGCGAGCTCAACGGCCGACATGGTGGAAAAACTGATGGTGGCTGGCGCCAATGTGTTTCGCCTGAACTTCTCCCATGGTAGCGGTGAGCAACATATTGCCACCGCCAGCCTGATCCGCACGACCGCCGCCCGGCTGGGGCTCCATATCGGGATACTGGCCGACCTGCAAGGCCCAAAAATCCGTATTGCCCGCTTTGCCACAGGGAACATCACCCTAACCCCTGGTGCCTCTTTTATCCTTGATGCGGCTCCAGGTGACCAACCGGGCGATCAGGATCGCGTCGGCCTCGACTACCCGGAGCTGATCAACGACTTACGCAGCGGCAACATCCTGCTGCTGGATGATGGCCGGATCCAGCTTGAGGTCCTGAATATCGAAGGCAGCAATATCTTCACCCGGGTGCAGATCGGTGGCCCCCTCTCCGACCGCAAGGGGATCAATGTACTGGGGGGAGGGCTCAGCGCCCCGGCACTCACCGACAAGGACCGGGCCGATATTCTCACCGCCAGCCAGATCGAGGCCGACTTTATTGCCGTCTCCTTCCCTCGTTGTGCAGCCGACCTTGCTGAGGCCAGAACGCTGATCCGGGCAGCAGGCAGTCATGCCGCCATCGTCGCCAAGGTAGAACGAGCGGAAGTGGTGGCCTCGGTCGAGGCGATGGACGAGGTTATTCGCGCCGCAGACATCGTCATGGTGGCACGTGGAGATCTGGGGGTAGAGATTGGCGATGCCAGACTGCCCGGCGTACAAAAGAAGCTGATCAAACGTTGCCATCAGCTCGGCCGACCGGTCATCACGGCCACCCAGATGATGGAATCCATGATCAGCAGCCCCATGCCAACCCGAGCCGAGGTGCTGGATATCGCAAATGCGGTGATAGATGGCACGGATGCCGTCATGCTGTCAGCCGAATCGGCGGCGGGTCTCTATCCGGTCGAGGCAGTGGAAGCCATGGCTCGCATCGCACACGGAGCAGAGCGTGAAATAGACCCGATTCAACCACGCTGGCAGAAAGCGTCCCATCACAGCGATCAATCCAGCCACTGCATGGCGCTGGCAGCAATGACGGCTGCTTTCAGTCACGATCAATCCTGTGGTATCGCTGTGCTGACCTCACAGGGAGATGCAGTCACCGCTATCTCTCGCAGCAACCTGAACAATCCAATCTGGGCACTGTCCAACAAACCCATGTTACTCAACCAGATGACGATTCTGCGCGGTGTCACCCCCCTCTTTTATGAAGAGGAGGTGGAAGATGAGAGAGACTCACGGCAGCTGATAGCAACGCTGGAGCAAGCCAATCAACTACATGGCATTCAATCTCTGCTGATCAACCGGCTCGATTCGCTGGAGGGTGCGGGTAGTGAGGATGTCTGCCGCCTGATCCCGCTCGGCAGCAAGCACCGCGACGCTCCGCCCAGCCGGAGTTCATCTTTCCTCTAACGCCGAATAGAGACAGCAAAGCCTCACCATGTGAGGCTTTGTTTTTTCAGGGTCTCCAGCCAAGGATTGGGCCGTTGCCAGCTGAAGCTCTGGTTTGCGCCACCGTAACATTCAGCCAGCCGCAGCGGCGTACCGGGGGTATGGCGTCGCCCGGCCACATCGAGGCAACGGGAGACCTTGCTGTTGAACAGCCGGTCCTTTTGCCACTCCCACTGCGGCTGCCCGTCACAAGGGGCCAGCATCAACTCGCTGTCGTTTTTGGCTTGCAGACAACGATCCTGCAGGCGCAACTCCCCCAGATCCCACTCGAATAGCTGATCGTCTTTGCCGCTGCAGGAGAGGGCCAGCACCTTCTGTTGCGACACCGCGACGCAAAAATCGCCGCTGGTCAGCAAGGGAGAGAGCGCCCGCTCCTGCGGTTGCGAAGTAATGGAGCCCATCATCACATCGGTTGATGGCGGCTTGATGGTACACCCCCCCAGCAGCAAGGCAGCCAGTATGGCAGGAGTGCAAGCAACGGAAATTTTATTATTCATGGAAAAACGCCTGAAGTGGGCCGATGACATCCGGTTGTCAGTGACTCGAGGCAGCAGCATAACCGAAAGCCGGGGCGCGCTGCCCGGATAGAGTGTAAACAGACGTAACAGAGATAGAGGAGAGCTGGCGCAGAAAAGGCCAGAAAGCAAAAAACCCCGCCGAAGCGGGGTTTTTCTAAATGTGGTCGGTGATAAAGGATTCGAACCTTTGACCCTCTGGTCCCAAACCAGATGCGCTACCGGACTGCGCTAATCACCGAGGCTATTTCTTTCAAAATAGTTTACTTCAAAAAACAAAGACGACCTGATGGTCATCCTCATCATACAGCAAGTATGGTGCGAAGAGAGGGACTCGAACCCTCACACCCGGGGGGCACTAACACCTGAAGCTAGCGCGTCTACCAATTCCGCCACCTTCGCATACCTGACAAGCTGTAAAATGGGGTGGCTGATGGGGCTCGAACCCACGACAACCGGAATCACAATCCGGGACTCTACCAACTGAGCTACAGCCACCACAGCTGTTTTCGTTCCACAACACGCCCGTTTAACCGGCGCACGTTTGATGGTGCGCCCGACAGGATTCGAACCTGTGACCTCTGCCTCCGGAGGGCAGCGCTCTATCCAGCTGAGCTACGGGCGCTACGCTGTCGAACGGGGCGCATTATTGATGATGGACGGGGGTTTGTCTACACTTTTCTGCCACCAATGCACTGACCGTTGCTTTTTCAAGCACATCGTGCATTTTTCTTCCACTTATCCCCTGCCTGCCCCCGAAAAGGGGTAATTCCCATGTCAAATTGTCTTGCAACCTTGACTTGATTTGACACCCACCTAAAATGAATGAACGTTCATTCAATTGAAAGACACACTGATGATTCTGGATAAAAAAGAGAGCATCTTCAACGCAGCCCATGAGGTGCTGGGTGAGCGGGGTTTTCATGGTCTGTCGATTGCGGAAGTCGCCAAAAAGGCCAACGTGGCTACCGGCACCATCTATCGCTACTTCGGCGACAAGGATGACCTGATCCGGCAGCTGCATCAACACACTATCTTGCAGTGTGTCCCCATAGTCATGGCCGGTGTAGATGTCGATAAAGTTTCATTTCAACAATTTCGCCAACTATGGCTCAATATTCATACCATTTTTGTTAACGAACCAAACGCCATCAAGTGCAAATTGCAGTACGAGAGCTCGCCATTGGGGGCAGACCTGGAAACCAATCCGGTCATCCTGGCGGCATGGGAACCTCTGGACCGCTTTTTTGCACAGGGCGTGGCACAAGGACTGTTTATTGATTTACCGATACGGGCACTCCAGGTGTTGAGTCTGGACAGTGTCATGCATCTTGCCCTGCAGTGCAGGGTACACAACATCACGTTGACCGAATCGCAGTTGGAAACCGCGATCCGCGCCAGCTGGAATGCCATTTTACTCCCCCACATTTCCACCTCAGGAGCCTGTTCATGAAAAAATGGATGGCCATTATGTTGCTGATAGCGATCGCCCTGTTTGGCAGCGTCATCGGCTTCAATTTGTTCAAACAGAAGATGATTGCCCAATACATGGCCAACCGGCCGGAACCCGAGTTCCCTGTCACCGCCATGGTGACCAAGGCGCAGGATTGGGTACCGACCATCGAAGCGATCGGCTTCATCGAGCCGAATCAGGGGGTGACCCTCTCCACCGAGCTGGCGGGCACCATCGATGCCATCACCTTCGAATCGGGCAAACCGGTCAAGGCTGAACAGCTGCTGCTGAGTCTGGACTCCACCGTGGAACGCGCCAATCTGCGCGCCTCCCAGGCCAAGCTGCCGGCGGCAAAGGCCAAGTTCGAGCGTTTCCAGAACCTCTACAAGACCAGCTCCATCTCCAAAGAGCAGCTGGATGAGGCGGAAGCGGCCTATCGCTCGCTGGAAGCGGATATCGAGAGCCTGAAGGCGACCATTACCCGTCGTGAGGTTCGCGCGCCGTTCAGCGGTGTCGTTGGCCTGCGTAACGTCTTCCTCGGCCAGTATCTGCAGCCGGGCACCGATATCGTGCGGCTGGAGGATACCAGCGTGATGCGCCTGCGCTTCACCGTGCCCCAGACCGACATCTCTAAAATCACTCTGGGCCAGACCATCAAGATCAATGTGGATGCCTATCCGCAAACCCAGTTTGACGGTCACATCACCGCCATCGAGCCAGCGGTCAACTACCAGAGCGGCCTGATCCAGGTACAGGCAGACATCCCGAACAACGACGGTCAGCTGCGTTCCGGTATGTTCGCCCGCGCCAGCATCATTCTGCCGACGGTGAAAGATCAGATCGTGATCCCGCAAACCGCCATCTCCTTCACCCTTTACGGCCAGAACGTCTACGTGCTCAAAGAGGGCGAAGAGACTGACAAGGAAGGCAACAAGGTGAAAGTGCTGCGGGCCAAGCAGGTGGTGGTCAAGGCGGGTGAGCGCCGTGGCAACGATGTGCATGTGCTCTCCGGCATCCAGGCCGGTGACCAGATCGTACTGTCGGGTCAGGTTCGCCTGAGCAACGACACCAAGGTGCATGTGGTCGAGAACGATGCCCTGGCCGTCCCGGCACAAACCCCGATGCTGTAAGCGCGGAGATCTGCGATGCGATTTACTGACATATTTATAAAACGGCCTGTGCTGGCGATCTCGCTCAGCTTCCTGATCGCCTTGCTGGGCTTTCAGGCCATCTTCAAGATGCAGGTACGGGAATACCCCGAGGTGACCAACACGGTGATCACCGTCAGTACTGGCTACTATGGCGCCAGTTCTGACCTGATCCAGGGGTTCATCACCCAGCCGTTGGAACAGGCGGTCGCGCAAGCCGACAACATCGACTTCATGACCTCCTCCAGCCAGCTGGGCAGCTCCACCATCACCGCGTACATGAAGCTCAACACCGACCCCAACGCCGCGCTGTCCGACATCCTGGCGAAGGTGAACTCGGTGCGCTCCCAGTTGCCGAAAGAGGCGGAAGACCCTTCGGTCACCTCCTCCACCGGTTCAACCACGGCGGTGCTCTACCTCGGTTTCACCAGCCCTGAGCTCAACTCCAGCCAGATCACCGACTATCTGGAGCGGGTTATCAAGCCGCAGCTCTTTACTGTCGGCGGGGTCTCCAAGGTTGACCTCTACGGCGGTGTCGAGTTTGCCCTGCGGGTATGGCTGGATCCGGCCAAGATGGCGGCCTTCAACCTGACGGCCAGCGACGTGATGACGGTGCTCAACAGCAACAACTATCAGTCCGCGACAGGTCAGGCGACCGGCTACTTCACCCTGTTCAACGGCAACGCCGAGACCCAGGTCAAGGATGTCGACGAGCTGAAGCGTCTGGTGGTCGCCACCCGTGACGGCAAGGTGATCCGCCTCTCCGACATTGCCAAGGTGAGCCTGGAGAAGAGCCACGACATCTATCGTGCCAGCGCCAACGGCCGCGAAGCGGTAGTCATGGCGGTCAACGCCGCACCGACAGCCAACCCCATCAACATCGCCCGCGATGTGCTGGATCTGCTGCCGAGCCTTGAGCGCAACATGCCGAGCACCATGCATCTCAACGTGATGTATGACTCCACCGTGGCGATCAACGAGTCCATTCACGAGGTTATCAAGACCATCCTGGAGGCGGCCGCCATCGTACTGGTGGTCATCACCCTGTTCCTCGGTTCATTCCGCGCGGTCATCATCCCGATCATTACCATTCCGCTCAGTCTTATCGGCGTGGTGATGATGATGGATATGTTCGGCTTCTCGATAAACCTGATGACCCTGCTGGCGATGGTACTGGCGATCGGTCTGGTGGTGGATGACGCCATCGTGGTGCTGGAGAACGTCGACCGCCATATCAAGGAGGGGGAAGAGCCGTTCCGGGCAGCCATTATCGGTACTCGTGAAATCGCGGTGCCGGTCATCGCCATGACGGTTACCCTGGCCGCGGTATACGCGCCTATCGCCCTGATGGGCGGCATCACCGGCTCCCTGTTCAAGGAGTTTGCCCTGACGCTGGCAGGCGCCGTGTTCGTCTCGGGCATCATCGCGCTGACCCTGTCGCCGATGATGTGCTCCAAGATGCTCAAGGCCAATGAAACGCCGGGTAAATTCGAGAGCACAGTCCACCACCTGCTGGAACGGATGACCGATCGCTACGACAGCATGCTGCATGCGGTGATGAAGAAGCGCATCGTCATCGTGGCGTTCGCCGTCATCGTGTTCGGCAGCCTGCCGCTGCTGTTCAAGTTCATCCCGAGCGAACTGGCCCCGTCAGAGGACAAGGGGGTCATGGCCGTGCTGGGTACCGCACCGTCCAACGCCAACCTGGACTACATCGAAAACACCATGGCGGATGTGAACAAGATCCTGGATGAACAGCCGGAAATCGCCTTCTCCCAGGTCTTCTCCGGGGTGTTCAACGCCAACCAGGCGTTCGGTATCGCCTCCATGGTGCCCTGGAGTCAGCGTGAAGCGAGCCAGAAAGAGGTGCTGGATCGGGTCGCCAATCTGGTGAAAGACATTCCGGGTATGGCCATCACCACCTTCCAGTTCCCGGAACTGCCGGGTGCCTCCAGTGGTCTGCCGATCCAGTTCGTCATCACCACCCCGAACAGCTTCGAAAGCCTGTTCCTGGTGGCTGGCGAGATTCTGGCTGCCGCTCAGGGTAACGGTCAGTTCGTCTATTCGGATCTCGATCTGAACTACGACTCCGCCACCATGAAGATCCGCATCGACAAGGACAAGGCGGGTGCCTACGGCATCACCATGCAGGACATCGGTATCACCATGGGCACCATGATGGCGGACGGTTACGTCAACCGTATCGACCTGGATGGCCGCTCTTACGAGGTGATCCCCCAGGTCGAGCGCAAATACCGTCTCAATCCGGAGTCCATCAAGGGCTATTACGTGCGGGCCGCAGACGGCAAGTCGATCCCGCTCGGCAGCCTGATCACCATTGAAGTGGTTGGCGAGCCCCGCGCCCTGCCCCACTTCAACCAGCTGAACTCCGCCACCATCGGCGCCGTTCCGGCTCCGGGCGTGGCCATGGGTGATGCGATCAACTGGTTCCAGACCGTCGCCGACGAGAAGCTGCCGCAAGGCTATCGTTACGACTTCATGGGGGAAGCCCGTCAGTTCGTCACCGAAGGCAATGCACTCTATGCCACCTTCGCGCTGGCACTGGCCATCATCTTCCTGGTGCTGGCCATCCAGTTCGAGTCGGTGCGTGACCCGCTGGTCATAATGGTCTCGGTACCGCTCGCCATCAGCGGGGCGCTGATTGCCCTGGCATGGGGACTGGCGACCATGAACATCTACTCCCAGGTGGGCCTGATCACGCTCGTTGGCTTGATTACCAAGCACGGCATCCTGATCTGTGAAGTGGCGAAGGAAGAGCAGCTGCTGCGCGGCATGAACAGGATGGAAGCCGTGATGCAAGCCGCCAAGGTGCGTCTGCGTCCGATCCTGATGACCACCGCCGCCATGATTGCCGGTCTGATCCCGCTGCTCTACGCCACTGGCGCCGGTGCAGCCCAACGTTTCAGCATCGGTATCGTCATCGTGGCCGGTCTCGCCATCGGTACCCTGTTCACCCTGTTCGTGCTGCCGGTGATCTACACCTATCTGGCTTCCGAGCACAAACCGTTGCCGGTATTCGATGAAACCATTCCGCCCAAGGCAAACAGCGGACACTGATCATCACGACACGCCAAGGCCCCGACACGGGGCCTTGTTTATGCTTCGCAGGAAAGACGACATAAGTGCATGAAGCAGTTAAACTAAAAAACATCACATCCAGACCGCAAGGACGCCATGTCAGGACTTATCTCCAAGACCGCCGAGGCCGTAGGCCGCAACGGACTCTCATACCGCCTGCTCTCCTACATTCTGGTGTGCAGTACCGTATTGGCGATGATCATTACGGTGTTGCAACTCGCCTGGGATTACCGCAAGGATGTGGCCGTTATCGAAGACAGCATCGGCCAGATCGAGGCCTCTTTCCTGCAACCCATCGCCGCCAGCTTGTGGAACCTCGATGAAGAGCAGGTCAAGGTGCAGATCGAAGGGATCATGAACCTGCCCAACATGCAGTTCGTGATGGTCAAGGAGATGCTCGGCAACTCGGAAGTCCCGCTGTTGACCCAGGGGACCGAACGGGAAAGCTACGATATCTCCCGCGAATTCAACCTCACCTATCAGGGTGAAATCGTCGGCAAGCTGTTCGTTGCCGCCTCTCTCGAGCAGATCTACCAGCGCCTCATCGAAAAATCGGTGCTGATCATGGTCAGCCAGACCATCAAGACCCTGGTGGTCTCATTTTGTATCCTGATCATCATTTACTATCTGGTGGTGCGGCACCTCAATCGCATCGCCAGCTACGCCCAGAAGTTCAATCTGGACCGGCTCGATATGGAGCTGGAGCTGGAGGGACGCCCGCAACCGCGCAAGAAACCCGATGAGCTGGATACTCTGGTCGCCACCCTCAACCAGATGCGCACCAGACTGCGTGACGAACTGGTTGCCCGCCATCAGGCGGCTGAACAGTTGCAGCAGGAGCGGGACTTCTCCGCCACCCTGATCAACTCGGCCAACATGGTCATCTGCTGCATGGAGCCGGACTTGACCATTGCCAGCATCAACCCGGCCGCCATCCTGCTGACCGGCTACCACCAGCAGGAGCTGCTGCAGCACAACTGGCTGGATCTGTTTGTCAGCCCGACCCAGCGGGAAGAGCTGAACAACATCCTGGCCGCAGAGGGTTCGCTGGCAGATCAGGAGGTCATCATGCATGACCAGCAGGCCCACGAGCTGGTGCTGCAGTGGACCTTCGTTCCCTTCTACGATGGCCCCAACCTCAAATACCAGATCGGGTTTGGCTACGACATCACCCAGCTGAAAACAGTCGAGCGGGAGATCATCCAGCTTAACGAACAGCTGGAGGGCAAGGTGGAGGAGCGTACCCGTAGCCTGAGCGAGGCCAACAACCAGCTGGGCAAGGCCTACGACGATCTGAAACAGGCCCAGCAGACTCTGGTGGAGTCGGAGAAGATGGCCTCCCTCGGCTCGCTGGTAGCCGGGGTAGCACACGAGATCAACACCCCGATCGGCATCAGCGTGACCGCCTCCTCCTATCTGCAGGAGCGGGTCGCCGACTTCAAGTCCCATATCGACTCCAAGCAGTTGTCGCGCTCCTATCTCAACGAGTTCACCGTCAACCTCGACGAATCGATGCAGCTGCTGCAGAGCAACCTGCGCCGCGCCTCCGAGCTTATCGCCAGCTTCAAGCAGGTGGCGGTCGATCAGTCATCGGAAGCACGTTACAACTTCAGCCTCGCCGACAACCTGCATCAGGTAGTGGTCTCCCTCGGTCACAAACTGAAGAAGAGCCAGTGCGAAGTGGATATCCAGTGCGATCCCAAGCTGTCGATCTTCTCCTTCCCGGGCAGCTTTACCCAGATCTACTCGAACCTGATCCTCAACTCCATCAACCACGGTTTCGACAACTGGGACAAGCCGAAGAAGATCACCATCAAGGTGGAGCAGCAGGGAGAGGAGCTGTTTATCGACTACTCGGACAACGGTCGCGGCATCCCGCCCGAAATATTGCCGCGCATCTTCGATCCCTTCGTCACCTCCAAGCGGGGCCAGGGTGGCAGCGGGCTCGGCACTCACATCATCTACAACCTGGTGGTGCAACTGCTGAAAGGCCGTATCAGCTGTGCCAGCGAACCGGGCAACGGCGCCCAGTTCCATATTCGCCTGCCAATCCAACATAACTGAGCGCTGGCTCTTGTGAGCCAGCCGCTTTATCCCCATCATGCTGTGATTGCATTCTTAATGAGCGGAGAACCTCGCAATGGCACAGCATTTTGACTATATCGCCATCGGTGGCGGCAGCGGCGGCATCGCCTCGGCCAACCGGGCTGCCATGTATGGCAAGAAAGTCGCCCTGATTGAAGCCAAAGAGTTGGGTGGAACCTGCGTCAACGTAGGCTGCGTACCGAAGAAGGCCATGTGGTATGCCGGCCAGATCGCCGATGCCCTGAAATATGGTGCCGACTACGGTTTCGACACCACCCTCAATCAATTCAGCTGGGCCAAGCTGGTCGAGTCCCGCCAGGCCTACATCGGCCGCATCCACCAGTCCTATCAGAACGTGCTGGGCAAGAACCAGATCACCGTCATCAAGGGCTTCGCCCGCTTCGTCAGCAGCAACACCATCGAGGTCAATGGCGAGCAATACACTGCCGATCATATTCTGATCGCCACCGGTGGCCGTCCCGAAGTACCTGCCATTCCGGGCGCCGAGCTGGGTATCGACTCCGACGGTTTCTTTGACCTGCAAAACCAACCCAAGCGGGTTGCCGTGGTCGGTGCGGGCTACATCGCGGTGGAGATCGCTGGCGTGATGCAGGCGCTCGGCTCCGAGACCCATCTGGTGGTGCGCAAGCACGCCCCGCTGCGCAACTTCGACCCCATGATCCACGAGACACTGGTGGAAATCATGGCGCAGGAAGGGCCCAAGTTGCACACCCACGCCATTCCCAAAGCCGTGCTCAAGAACGCTGACAACAGCCTGACCCTGCAACTGGAAGATGGTCGCCACCTCACCGTTGACTGCCTGATTTGGGCCATCGGCCGCGTACCGGCTACCGACAACCTCAATCTGGCTGCCGCAGGCATCACGCTGGACGAGAAGGGCTTTATCCCGACCGACAAGTTCCAGAACACCGCCGTCGCCAACATCTATGCGGTGGGTGACAACACCGGCCGCATCCAGCTCACCCCGGTAGCCGTCGCGGCGGGCCGTCGTCTCTCCGAGCGGCTGTTCAACAACAAGCCGAACGAGCACCTCAACTACGATCTGGTACCGACCGTGGTGTTCAGCCACCCGCCCATCGGTACCATTGGCCTGACCGAGCCGGAAGCCATCGCCGAATACGGTGAAGATCAGGTGAAGGTCTACCGCAGCCAGTTCACCGCCATGTACTCGGCGCTGACCCAGCATCGCCAGCCCACCAGGATGAAGCTGGTCTGTGTCGGCCCGGAAGAGAAGGTGGTCGGTCTGCACGGTATCGGCTTTGCGATGGACGAGATCCTGCAAGGTTTCGGCGTCGCCATGAAGATGGGTGCCACCAAGGCGGACTTTGACAACTGTGTCGCTATCCATCCGACCAGTGCGGAAGAGTTTGTGACAATGCGATAGGCACGTTGGAAGCTGGCCTGTCACTATCAGACCCGCTTCAACAACTGTGTTTCCACGCCCCATCCCACCAGTGCGGAAGAGTTTGTCACCATGCGATAAGCACGTCGAAGCCGGCCTGATCACCATCAGGCCGGCTTCAACAACTCAGTTCCCCTTTTCCCCTCCTCCCGACTGCATGACAGAGTGGGCCACCACACGCCAACTACTTCCTGTAGCAGCGCTATCACCACAGAGCGAGATTCGACCTCGGTCTGCGCATCAGTACCGCCATCACGCGCGGTTCTTAGACAGTGGCTGTCAGGTTGGATGGCATGACGAGCGTATCTCCTCGCATCGCATTCAAGTCCAATCTGGCAGATTGAGGTGCTCAGGCTTGCGGCTGATATCGTTCGGCCGCATGGGCTTGGCGAAGATCCGACATCAGCCCTTGACGTGCCTCATCCAGAGCGGTCCAGCGTTCGGCGACATGAAGCGGCGGAATCGTCACCAACTCGCGGCGATCGAACCCGACCAGTGCAGCATCAACCAGCTCACCCACTTCCATCACCTCGGGGAGAGTGTTGACATCCACACCTGCATGCGCCCAGATTTCGGTGCGGGTTGTTGCCGGCAACACGGCTTGCACATAGACCCCTTTGGGTGACAGTTCATGAGCCAGCCCCTGCGACAAAAACAGCACATAGGCTTTGGTCGCACCGTAGAGAGAGATACCGAACTCGGGCGAAAATCCCACCACCGAACCAATGTTGACGATGCTCCCCGTGCCGGATTGCGCAAGGCGCGGTGCGATCGCTGCGGCGAGCCGCGTCAATGCGGTTATGTTCAGCGCGATCTGGGATTCGATGGCCTCGGGAGATTGCTCCAGAAAATGCCCGGATTGCGGCATACCGGCATTGTTAATGAGGATGCCGATACGTGCGTCATGCCGCAGGCGAGTTTCCAGTGCCGGCAGCTCTGCCGAATTGGTCAGGTCAGCCTGCAGCACCTCAACGGCTATCTGGTGTTGCTCACGCAGGCGCATGGCCAGCGCATCCAGCCGTGACTTGTTGCGCGCAACAAGAACAAGATCGTGGCCGCGACGAGCAAAACGTTCGGCATAGGTGGCACCGATACCGCTGGAGGCGCCGGTGATAAAGACTGTCGGTAGTGTGGTCATGTTATTTCCTTGATATGGATGGCGTGGGTGAACGAGCCAATGCGGCCGTGATCACGGCTTGATGCTGACGACGACCTTGCCCCTGGCGTGGCCCTTGGCGAGATACTCCAACGCTTCTTTGGCCTGGTCGAACGGGAATACCTTGTCGATCACCGGCTTGATGCGTTGCGCGTCGAGCAGCTCGCCGATTTCGGTGAGTTGGTCGCCATCGGGACGCACAAACAGGAACGAGTAGGCGACGTTCCGCTTGTTCGCCCGCGACCTGATTTTTCGGCTCATCAGCCCGAACAGGAGGCGGAGCAATACGTTCAGCCCCCGGGCCCGCGCGAAGGCAGCATCCAGCGGGCCAGTGAGGGAGATAATCTTGCTGCCCGGTTTGAGGATATCGATGGCTTTTTCGATCGCATCTCCCCTGACGGTCCCCAGCACGGCATCGTAGCCGTGCAGTTGGTGCTCGAATGCCTGTTGCTTGTAATCGACCACCTCATCGGCCCCCAGCTCGCGCACCAGCTCGATGTTGCCGCTACTGACGGTGGTGCCCACCCTGGCCCCCAGCAGCTTGGCAAGCTGGATAGCAAAGGTGCCGATGCCACCGGATCCGGCAGGGATAAACACTTTTTGGCCAGCCTGCAGATTGGCGCGCTCCTTCAGCGCTTGCCATGAGGTGAGCCCGACCATCGGGATCGAGGCGGCTTGCACGAAATCCAGATTGGCGGGTTTCAACGCCGCAGCGCGCTCAGGCACCACCGCAAATTCGGCCAGCGATCCGCTACCGAGATCGAAAATACTGGCGAAGACGGCATCGCCCGGTTTGAAACGGGTCACCTGACTGCCGACCTCGGTCACGACACCGGCCAGATCGCTGCCCAATGTGGCGGGAAGCTGAAAGTGAAGCACCGGTTTGAACATGCCGGTCGGAATCATGTTGTCGATCGGGTTCAGGCCAGCGGCATAAACCTGAACCAGCATTTCGTCCGCCTTCAGTGCGGGACGCGGGATATCCGTGAGCCCAATCTCCGGCGACTTGCCGTAACGTTTGAATGTGAGTGCTTTCATGGTTCGGTCATTCATCCTTGGCTGTGCATCGGGGTCAGGTCTGTGTCATCCGCGAGGAAGGCCAGCACCTCGGGCACAAAGGCAAGATAGTGCTGAAAAATGCCACCGTGCCCCGAGTCGGGGTAAATCGTCAGTCGGGCATTCGGCAGCCGGCGAGCCATATCCGCTGACAGTCGGCTATCGACCATCAGGTCATGGTCGCCATTGGCCACGAACACCGGTTGCGTGATGACCGAGAGATCATCCGGCGCACTCAATCCCGCACTCCGGATCGCCTTGAGCTGGGCATATCTGGCCTGCAGGGAGATGGGCTGGTCACGGTCAATCGTGCGCGCTTTCAGGCGAGAGAAGTACTCTTTTGCCGCGCGCTTGCCATCCGGTGTGCGGGGAAAAAACAGGAAGTGCCGCGGATCGTTCAGCGTCAATGCCGCTTTGAGGTAGGCGGTGGCGGCAATCTTGTTGATCTCGTCGATACCGCCACCTCCCCGCGGCCCGGTTCCGGCAAGCACAATCCGGCGCACCAGATCCGGCGCCTGCAAAGCCACCATTTGCGCCACACCACCGCCTAACGAAAACCCGAGCAGATCGACCTGCTTTAATCCCATGGCGCGAATAAAGGCGATGGCATCACGTCCCATCTCCTCAATGGTATGTGGCACCGCTCCCCCCGAGGCGCCGACGCCGCGATTATCAAAAGCGATAACCCGGCGTTTCGCCGCGATGCCATCGATAACACCGGGATCCCAGTCATCGAGTACCGCCATCAGATGGTGCAAAAAGATCACCGGCACACCGGTGTCGGGGCCCAGCGCACGATAGGCAAAAGATGTTCCGTTCACATCAAGGGTACGGGTCGGCACATCTTTCCAATCCATATGCCCTGTCTGACGTAGTGTGGTCACCGGGCGGTGACCGGCAGATCTCCCGGTTATCGAGGCGATCCCCATCTTCTTTGTAACCATGTCCGAGATCTCCGTGTTGGGTGGATTGTTTGTGGTTGCGGTGTTACTATCAAATTGATATCAACTTACTATCAATTCACAACCAAGTCACTATCAAAACAGTATGAACATGAAAAAAAGTTACGATACCCCATGCCCAATCGCGCGCAGCATGGCGATTGCTGGTGATGCATGGAGCATATTGATCCTGCGCGATGCCCATGCCGGTCTCACTCGCTTTGACCAGTTCCGGAAAAGTCTGGGGATAGCACCCACGATGTTGACCCGCCGACTGGCGACGTTGACCGAAGAGGGTTTGCTGGAAAAAAGGCTTTATTCTGAACATCCACCCCGTGAGGAGTATCTGCTGACCGCCGCCGGTCGCGATTTTCTACCGATACTCTTCATGATTGGTGAGTGGGGTCGCCAATATCGGGGCGACGACAACATGATCCGTTTCTTCGATATGGAGGCCGGCACAGAAATCAAGGCCATCGTGGTCGATGAAGTGACCGGGGCAAAGATTGGGACCCGCCCGCTGCGCGTGGTGATGCCTGATGAAAGCTGACAGGTGATTTGGCAATCGTATCGTCTTTCACCCAAACCCGGCTCAGGCCGGGTTTTTTGATCCCTCCTCGCCATTTCTCTCGCAAAACCGCCGTTCTTTACGCCGATTTTACGCCTGCCCCATGGCGCTTTATGGCGCCTTTACGCCTGTTTTACATACCCTTTCAGCGTCAATGACACCAACAGAGTCGATAGGGTTTTACATCGACTTTCGCAGCTAATTATCTCAATGGAGTCGATATGAATTGGCTATATCTGCTGCTCGTCCTCGCCTTGATGGTCTACCTGCTGCGTGCACTCACGCGCAGTCACGAGTGAGGGATCTGATATGTGGCAAGAAATAATCTATCCGGTGGCCTTCGTGCTGCTGGTTCTGCTGCCGGCACCGCTGCTGGGCAACTACATCTACCGGGTATTTGAAGGCAAAACCCGCTGGCTGGCACCGGTCGAGCGCGCCACGCTGGCCTGTTGCGGCACCGATGGACGGGAGCAGGACTGGAAGTCCTACGCCCTCAGCCTGCTGGCCTTCAACGGCGCCGGTTTTGGTCTGCTGTTCCTGATCCTGATGGCGCAGGGGTTGCTGCCCCTCAACCCGCAACAACTGCCGGGTCTGAGCTGGCAACTGGCCTTCAACACCGCGGTCAGCTTTATGACCAACACCAACTGGCAAGCCTATTCCGGTGAGGCCAGCCTCTCCTACTTCAGCCAGATGGTGGGCCTAACCACCCAGAACTTCGTCTCCGCAGGGACGGGCGCCGCTGTAGCCATTGCCCTGTTCCGCGGTATCGCCCGCCAGCAGACCATCAACCTTGGCAACTTCTGGCAGGATCTGGTGCGTTTCTGCCTCTACGTGCTGCTGCCAATCGCGCTGATTATGGCGCTGGTGCTGGTGTGGCAAGGGGTGCCGCAAAGCCTCTCCGCCTACCTGCCGTTCCACGGTGTGGAAGGTCAGGAGCAGCTGCTGCCGCTCGGCCCGGCTGCTTCGCAAATTGCCATCAAGCAGCTTGGCTCCAACGGTGGCGGCTTCTTCGGCATCAACTCGGCACATCCGTTCGAGAACCCGACCGCCCTCTCCAACTGGCTGGAGATGGTCACTCTGCTCACCATCGCCGCCGCCATGGTCTTTACTCTGGGCCGCTACGTGAAAGACATGGCCCACAGCCGTGCCATTCTCGGCGCCATGACCCTCATGCTGGTGCTGGGGCTCTTCGTCTCCATCACTCAGGAGCTGAAACTGGATCCAGCCCTCGCCCACCTCACCACTGACGCCAGCAATATGGCTGGCAACTGGGAAGGCAAGGAGAGCCGCTTCGGCCCTGTGCTCTCCAGCATCTGGGAAGTGGCAACCACCGCCGCCTCCAACGGCTCGGTCAATGCCATGCACGACAGCTTTGCCCCCCTCGCCGGCATGGTTGGCATGATCAACATGCTGCTGGGTGAAGTGGTGTTCGGCGGCGTAGGTGCCGGTATCTACGGCATGATGCTGTTCGTGCTGCTGACCGTCTTCTTGTGCGGCCTGATGGTGGGGCGCACCCCGACCTATCTGGGCAAGCGCCTAGGTATCACCGAGATGAAGTGGGTGGTCGCCAGCATGCTGGTGATGCCGGTGGGGGTGTTGGTGATCGGTGGTGTCACCCTGCTGATGCCGGATGCCAGCACCATCATTGGCCATGATGGCCCGCACGGTCTGTCACGCCTCATCTATGCCTACGCCTCGGCTGCCGGCAACAACGGCTCCGCCTTCGCCGGTTTTGCAGCCGGTGACAACTGGCAGTGCATCGCCATCGGTCTGGCCATGCTGCTCGGTCGCTTCGGCTACATCATTCCGGTACTGGCCATCGCCGGTCAGCTGGCCCGTGCGCCCCGTCAGGAGACGAGCGAAGGGGACTTTCCCATCAGCGGCCCGCTGTTCGTTACCCTGCTGATCATCACCGTCCTGCTGATAGGTGGCCTCTCCTTCCTGCCGGTGCTGGCACTGGGCCCGGTGGCCGAACATCTGAGCCTGATCGGAGGGGCGTTCTGATGAACCTGACCCTGTCGATCACCATCCGGATGCCAATGGCCAACTATCTGATGCTGGGAGCTTTCCAATGAGCAAGTCCACTGCAATGAGCACCGACACCATTAAGGTGAAGGGCAAAAAACAGAAATCACAGGTCCTGCAAGCCATGGTTGAGGCCCTCTATCGCTTCAATCCCAAGGCGCTGTTTGGCAGCCCTATTCTGTTCACCCTCTGGCTGGCCGCCGTGATGGCGACCGTGGAGTCCTTGCTGGGGCAGCCCTTCTCGGGTGTTGCCCCCAGTCTGGCTTGGCAGCTGACCGCCTGGCTCTGGCTGACCCTCTGGTTTGCCAACTTCGCCGAGACGCTGGCCGAGGGACGCGGCAAGGCCCGCGCCGATAGCCTGAAAGCGGGCATGAGCCAGCTCAAGGCCCGTCGTGTGGCTAATGCCAAAGATGGTCAGGGCGAGTGGGTACCCGCCACCAGCCTGATGAAGGGGGATCTGGTGCTGGTACGCAGCGGCGAGATGATCCCGGCCGACGGTGAGGTGATCGCCGGTATCGCCTCGGTCAACGAGGCCGCCATCACCGGCGAATCCGCCCCTGTCATTCGCGAGTCGGGCACCGACCGCAGCGGCGTGACCGGCAACACCACCGTCGTCTCCGACGAGATCTGGGTGCGCGTCAGCAACAATCCGGGCGAGAGCACACTGGATCGGATGATCGCACTGGTGGAAGGGGCCAAACGTCAGAAGACCCCCAACGAGATGGCGCTCGATGCCCTGCTGGTGGGGCTGACCCTGATCTTCCTGCTGGTGGTCGCGACCCTGCCCTGGTTCCTCGACTACAACGGCACTCAGGTACCGCGCCTCTACCTGATCGCTCTCTTCATCACCCTGATCCCGACCACCATCGGCGGCCTGCTCTCTGCCATCGGCATTGCCGGTATGGATCGACTGGTGAAGCTGAACGTCATCGCCAAGTCTGGCCGTGCCGTCGAGGCGGCCGGTGACGTGCGCACCCTGCTGCTGGACAAGACCGGCACCATCACCTTCGGCAACCGGATGGCTGACGAACTGATCCCGGCACCGGGCGTCGATCCCGCCCTGCTGGCGCAAGCTGCCATGCTGGCCTCGCTGGGTGACAACACCCCGGAGGGTAAATCCATCCTGACTCTGGCCAGCAAGAGCATCGCCAAGCCGAGCCAGCTGGATGATGACAAGGTGATCCCCTTCAGCGCCGAGACTCGCCTGAGCGGACTGGATCGCAACGGTCATCAATATCGCAAGGGGGCGGTCGATGCCGTACTGAACTACCTCAGCCTCGACCGCAAGGCGGTACCTGAGCTGGTGCTCAAGTCAGTCGACAGCATCGCCCGTCAGGGGGGGACTCCGCTGCTGGTCTGCACTCAGGAGAAACTGCTGGGGGTGGTGTTCCTCAAGGACATCATCAAGCCCGGCATCAAGGCCCGCTTCCAGATCCTGCGCCATATGGGGATCCGCACCGTGATGATCACCGGCGACAACCCGAAAACCGCCGCCGCCATCGCCGCCGAGGCAGGGGTGGATGACTTCATCGCCGAAGCAACGCCGGAAAAGAAGCTCGCCTATATCCGGCAGGAACAGGCCGATGGTCGTCTGGTCGCCATGTGCGGTGACGGCGCCAACGATGCGCCCGCACTGGCACAGGCGGATGTGGGGCTGGCCATGAACGAGGGGACCCAGGCCGCCAAGGAGGCGGGCAATCTGGTGGATCTCGACTCCAACCCCACCAAGCTGCTGGACGTGGTGCTGGTCGGCAAACAGCTGCTGGTGACCCGTGGCGCCCTGACCACCTTCTCCATCGCCAACGATGTGGCCAAGTACTTTGCCATCCTGCCAGCCCTGTTCATCGCCGCCTACCCGCAACTGGGCGCGCTGAACCTGATGCAGCTGGGCAGCCCGCAGAGCGCCATCCTGTCGGCCATCATCTTCAACGCCCTGATCATCGTAGCGCTGGTGCCACTGGCGCTGCGCGGTGTCGACCTGAAAGGCTCGGCCGCCAGCCTGCTGCGCCGCAACCTGCTGATCTACGGTGTCGGTGGCCTGCTGGTGCCGTTTATCGGCATCAAGCTGATCGACCAGGTCATTACCGGCCTGGGTCTGGTGTAACGACGTAACCGGGATGCGGGGCAAACCCGCATCCCCAGCCATCCTTTTGGAGCAAGAGAATCATGATAGCAATCAGAACCCTGTTGACCCTGACCCTGCTGCTGGGAGTGGGTTATCCACTGGCGGTCACCGGACTGGCCCAACTGCTGTTCCCCTGGCAGGCCAATGGCAGCCAGCTCACCGACAGCAAGCAGCAACTGATCGGTAGCGCCCTGCTGGGGCAGAAATTCGAGCGGGCTGACTACTTCCATCCCCGCCCCTCCGCCAGCGATTTCAACACCATTGGCGGTAGCGCCAGCAATCTGGGGATGAGCTCACCGCTGCGGGCCGAGTTTGCCGAACAGGCAGCCAAGGCACAGCCTGAAACCAACTCCCCCGCCATGCTGACCCGCTCGGCTTCCGGCCTCGATCCCCACCTGCCACTCGATGCTGTGCTGGCTCAGGTGGACCGCGTCGCCAAAGAACGTGGGCTGGATCCCGCCCAACTGACGGAGCAGGTCAAGTCGGCCACACAAGCTGGTATCCTTGGCCCGCAGGTGGTCAACATTCTCCAGCTGAATCTGCAACTGGATCATAAAAAGGGCGCCTGATGGCGCCCATTCCGGTTTGGTGATGACCTCGATTTTCGAAACGGGCGGTTGGCTCGATAGGGATAACAATGGCTGATGTAGCAAGCGCCGACGCCCTGCTGGCGATTCTGATGCAGGAGCATGGGGATGCGTGATGAAGTACGGGCCGATGCCCTGCTGGCAAGCCTGGAACAGGAGCACAAGGGCAAGCTGAAGGTGTTTCTCGGCGCCGCTCCCGGCGTGGGCAAGACCTACGCCATGCTGCAGGCAGTGCGGGAACAGGCCAAAGAGGGGGTAGACATCCTGATCGGCGTGGTGGAAACCCACGGCCGTCAGGAGACCCTGGCCCTGCTCGACAAGCTCGCCATCATGCCGCGCAAGATCCACATGCACCGCCAGCAGCGACTGGAGGAGATGGATCTCGACGGCCTGCTCACCCGCAAACCGGCCATCGCAGTGGTGGACGAGCTGGCCCACAGCAACGCCCCCGGCAGCCGCCACGAGAAGCGCTGGCAGGATGTGGAGGAGCTGCTCAACGCCGGGATCGACGTCTACACCACCCTCAACGTGCAGCATCTGGAGAGCCTCAACGATCTGGTGTGGCAGCTGACCGGGGTCAGGGTGAAAGAGACCCTGCCCGATCAGGTGCTGCTGGAAGCCGACAGTCTGGTGCTGATCGACCTGCCCCCCAAGGAGCTGCTCGGCCGACTCAAGGAGGGCAAGGTCTATGTGCCCCATCAGGCCAAGGCGGCGCTGCAATCCTTCTTCTCCCTCAACAACCTCACCGCATTGCGGGAGCTGGCGATGCAGACCGCCGCCAGCCATGTGGAGGGAGATCTGCAACTGCAGTGGCAGGCTGCAGGCAAGACCACCTTGCCGCTGCGGGGCAAGCTGATGGTCTGCCTCGGCGATCAGCACGGCTCGGCGCTGGTGCGCTATGGCCACCGCTTTGCCCAGCGCCGCCAACTTCCCTGGCTGGTGGTGCATATCGACAGCAATGGCCGCCGCTCAGCCGATGTGGAGCAGGCGCTGGCGCTCGCCTCCCACCTCGGCGCCAAGGTGCTGACCCTCTCCAGCCCCGCGGTCGCCAACACCCTGCTGGAGACCGCCGAACAGCAGCAGGTCTCCCAACTGCTGCTCGGCAAACCCCACAAGGCGCCGTGGCGCCGCTCGCTGGTGCAACACCTGCTCAAACAGGCGCAGGGGCTCGAAATCACGCTGGTCGATACCGGGAAGCGCCAGCCCGGAGTGGGGATGCGCTCCGCAACGCCGAAGGATATCCACCACAGCCTGCTGGCGGTGGCCATCATGGGGATCACCTCGGCTGCCGCCTGGGGGCTCTCCTACTGGCTGCCGCCAGCCGCCCTGCCGCTGCTGTTCGTGCTGGGGGTGCTGGCGACCGCCCTCACCACCAGTCTGGTGCCCGCCACGCTGGCGGCGGTGCTGGGCTTTATCGCCCACAATCTGCTCTTTACCGCCCCCTACTTCTCCCTGAGCGTCGCCAACCACAGCGACCTGCTCACCCTGTTCGTGCTGCTTATCGTCGGCATGACGGCGGGACGGCTCGCCTCCCGCCAGCGCCAGCAGCTGATCGGCCTGCGCGAGACCCAGCAGCTGGGCAATGCCCTGCTCTCCCTCAGTCAGGGACTGGCCACCGCCAGCAGTCCGGAGGAGGTACTCAGACAAGGTGCCCAGGCCATTTCGCTGGCGCTCGGCCAGCCGACTGTGGTGATCGACAAGGAGTTCAACGACCGGCTCGGCAACGAGAAGCACAGACCGGGACAGACCGACAAGGCGGCCATCGACTGGTGTCTGGCCCAGAAACAGAGCGCCGGGGCCCACACAGCGACCCTCAATGCCGCTGAGGCGCAGTATCACCACCTCAGCGACGATCTGGTGATTGGCATAGCGCTGACCAATCCGCTCTCCTCCTCCGCCGAGCACCAGCTGCAGGCGCTGCTCACCGACATTCGCGCGGCACTGGCGCGGATCGACCTCAACGAACGGCTGGCCGACAGCCAGTTGCAGGCGGAGACCGACCGGATGCGGGCGGCCCTGCTCTCCTCGGTCTCCCACGATTTGAAAACCCCGCTGGCGACCATCATGGGGGCTGGCAGTACCCTGCTGGAATATGGTGACCGGATCCCCGCTGAAGACCGCGACGAACTGCTCCACTCGGTACAGGAAGAGGCGCGCCGCCTCCACAGCTATGTGCAGAATCTGCTGGATATGACCCGCATCGGCTCCCCCGATTTCCAGCTGAAACGGGACTGGGTCGATCTGGCGGATCTGGTGGAGAGCGCCCGCAAGCGGCTCGACTCCTCCTGGCGCCAGCACAAGCTGCTGGTCCATTTCGATCAGCATGTGCCCCAGCTCTATGTGCACGGCGCTCTGATCGAGCAGGTGCTGGTCAATATTCTCGACAACGCCTCCCGCTACTCGCCGGCAGGCACCCCCATCGAGTTCAAGGTGATGCTGGCCGAACCCGATCTCATCATCGACATCATCGATATCGGGGTCGGTATCGCCGAGTCGGATCGGGAGAAGATCTTCAACCTCTTCTACACCCAGCCGGTGGGCGATTGCGGCAGCCGTGGCACCGGGCTTGGCCTCGCCATTTCCCGCGCTATGATAGAGGCCCACGGCGGCAAGATTTGGGCCTTCTCCGGCCCCAATGGCAACGGCACCTGCATGCGCATCTCCCTGCCGCTCGCCCTCAATTCACCGGAGGTCTGATGGCTGACCGCCAGAACGGCTCACTCAGCCCCTCCCACCATTCGCCTCTGGAGGTCCGATGGCGCACATTCTGGTCATAGATGATGAAGCGGCGATCCGTCGCTTTCTGCGGATCAGCCTGATTGCCGAGGGGCATCAGGTGAGTGAGGCGGTGGGGGTCAATGAAGGGCTGGAGCAGTATCGCCACCTCAATCCCGATCTGGTGATCCTCGATCTCGGTCTGCCGGA
Source organism: Aeromonas sp. QDB23 (assembly GCF_027707745.1). Classification (NCBI taxonomy): domain Bacteria; kingdom Pseudomonadati; phylum Pseudomonadota; class Gammaproteobacteria; order Aeromonadales; family Aeromonadaceae; genus Aeromonas; species Aeromonas sp. QDB23. The sequence goes on along the minus strand of NZ_JAPCJA010000012.1, from coordinate 33,862 downwards.
TGGCGATGGCATTCAGGTGTTGCAGGCCATTCGCGAACACCACCCCAATCCGGTGCTGGTGCTGTCGGCCCGCGATTCGGAGCAGGAGAAGGTGCGGCTACTGGATGCCGGCGCCAACGACTACATGAGCAAGCCGTTCGGCATCGGCGAGATGATGGCCCGTATCCGTGTGCTCTTGCGCCAGCGGGCCGGCGTCAGCAGCGGCGAGCGGCGCCACTTCCCCCAATGCGGCCTGACGCTGGATGTCAGCAGCCACAAGGTGACCATGAAAGAGGAGGAGATCCCTCTCTCCCGCAAGGAGTTCGCCCTGCTGCAGGCGCTGGTGTGCCACCCCGGCAAGCTGGTGATGCAGACCCAGCTGCTCAACGACATCTGGGGACCGAGCCACAAGGAGGACACCCACTACCTGCGCATCGTCATCGCCAGCCTGCGCAAAAAGCTGGGGGATAACCCCCAGCAACCAGCACTTATCGAGACCGAATCCGGTATCGGCTACCGCTTTATCGGCAACTGATGTTTCACGTGGAACGGCGCCCGCAGCACAGCAGTGCCAGCAGACCGCAGCCACTGAGCAACAGGCCGAGATCCTGCAATCCAGCCGCAACCGCCAATCCCAGACTGAGCAGCAGGTAGTAGCCAAGCCCGAACAGGGCGCCAGCACTGCCTGCCACCTCGCGATAGGCCAACAGCGCCTGACTCAGCACATTGGGGATAGCCAGCCCGAAAGCGACGACGACCCCCATCATGGGCAACAGGAACCAGAGGTTGGCCTGACTCGCCCAAACCAGCAGCCCGGCAACCAGCGCCAGCACACAAGCCAGCCTGACCAGAGAGGACGGCAGCCATCCTCTCCCCAGCAGATGCTTGTTGAGCAGGCTGCCAACCAGGGTCGCCAGCGCCAGCAAGATCCCCGAGTAACCAAACTCGCCGGTGCTCAAGCCCAATCCGGCAAACAGGAAGGGGGCCAGACTGTAGTAGCCAAACAGCATGGTGTTGAACAGGGCAACCAGCATGGCACTACGCCAGAGCCCGCCATCCTTTATCATCCGGCACGCCAGCGGCCAGAGTGCGACTCGCAAGGTGGTGGCCGGACGGGTTTCCGGCAGTTGCCAACAGGCCACCAGCAGCAAGAGAGCCGCCAGCACCAGCAGACCGCTGAAGACCCCGAGAGAGCCGAACCCGCTCGCCAGCTGGCCGCCACTGAGCAGCCCCAGCACCGGGCTGAGTGAGAGCGCTATGCCCATCACCGAGAAGACCCGCGCCAGATCGCTGCCCTGATAGCTGTCGCGCAACATGGTTTGGGTCACCACGGATCCCACCGCGGCGCCAAAGGCCGAGATGACCCGGGCCAGCAACAGGGTTTCAAACTGGTTGGCCAGCAGCGCCAGCAGGGTGCCGACGCCATAGGTGAGTAGCCCCGCCAGCATGGCGGGACGTCGCCCGATCAGATCGCAGAGCCGTCCCCAGCAGACCACGCCCACCGCAAACGCCAGAAAATAGACCGACAGGGTCTGGGATGCCTGCCCTTCGCTCACCTGAAACTGGGTGGCGATGTGGGTCAGTACCGGGCTGTAGATGGTCTCCACGATCTGGGGAAACATCATCAATCCCACCACCAGCCAGAGCGGTGGCAACTTGTTGTTCATGACAAACCTCCTTCACAAGAGGTCGCCATTCTAGAGAGATGCCGTTTGTCTGATTACAATAAACAGGACTATAAACATCAAAAATCGGACACATGGCCTTTATTCTTCCCGATCACCCTTTTGACCCCGACCAGCTGACCGGCAGCGTGATCGGCATTGCCTCCGCCCTCGGTTGGCACGACTCGGGCCTGCATCAGCATCGGCGCCATCAGCTGCTGTTCGCTCAATCCGGCTGCATGACCATGGAGCTGGAAGGTCGGGTCTGCCTGCTGCCGCCCACCCGCGCCGCCTGGCTGCCAGCGGGCACTGCCCATCGGGTACTGATGCGTGGTGTGGTGGCCTACCGCTCCCTCTACTTCCAGCCACACCCCGAGTTGCCCGCCACGGTGGAGGTGTTGGCGGTCAATCCGCTGCTGCACGAACTGATCGAGCGGATGGCACTCTGGCCGTGGGACAAGCCACAAGAGCAGCAACAGCGGACGGTGGCACTGTTTATGGAGGAGTTGGGGCTGACGCCGCGGGAGTCGTGGCAGTTGCCGCTGCCGACCGATCCCAGACTGGGCGACTGGCTACAGCAGTTGAAACGGGGAGATGCCCTGCCCGATCGGCTCAACCGGCTGGCCGAACGGGTGGGTGCCAGTGACAAGACCATTGGCCGCATCTTCATGCGGGAGACCGGCATGAGCTATCAGGCGTGGCGTCAGCAGTGGCGGCTGTTGCGCGCCATGGAGCTACTGGCAGAAAGCGAGTCCATCAGCCGGATTGCCGCTGCGCTGGAGTTCTCCAGCGACAGCGCCTTCATCAGCTTCTTCAAACAACATACGGGGCAGACTCCCCTGCGCTATCTCAGCTCTCGGGGTGAGTCGCAGCAGCCTGACTCGCCTCCACCACCAGGGTATCCAGCGCCAGCAGCTTGAGGTTGTGCAGCGCATCCTGCACCACGGCATGGGATGCCTGTTGCAACTCGCTCTGCACATCTTGCTCCAGCTGGGCACTCTCCAGCTCGGGCCGCGGGTTTTCGTTGGCCATCACGTTCAGGCTCAGGGCACTCACAATCAGGGTAGCGATCAGGCTTTTCATCTGGTTTGCTCCGGTATGGTTGAGATGACCAGATAGCTATTTCAATTGCTGTACCAATTGTTGCGCCAACTCGCACAATTCATAACATTATGATTTTGTTTAAATTAACTATCTTGCGACAGCAAGTTGAGTCGAAAAACGCACCCCGTTCGGTCATTTTTAAACCAACATTTGGTGCTTTTAACCAGGCTTGATTTTTGCGCCATGTTCCACGTGGAACGTCCCATCTTTTTAATCGACACCCGCTTTTAAACTGAGCTATGGTGCTACATCTTCGTAACTGACTCTGGATCTGTCACCGAATGGAATTTTCCTTGTTCGGCGAGAAGTTCACTCGCCACGCCGGTATTACTCAACTCATGGATGACCTCAATCAGGGGCTGACCAATCCGGACGCCATCATGCTGGGTGGCGGCAATCCTGCTCCCATCCCCGCCATGCTGGAGCGCTTTCAGGCCGAGGCCAAGAGCCTGCTCGACAACGGCGAGCTGGTCAAAGCGATGGCCAACTACGACGGCCCGCAGGGCAAAGACAGGTTCACCAGGGCGCTGGCCGCCCTGCTCAGCAAGGAGCTGGGGTGGGATATCTCGGCCCGTAATATCGCCCTGACCAACGGCAGCCAGAATGCCTTCTTTTACCTGTTCAACCTGCTAGCCGGTGAATTTGCCGACGGCCGCAAGAAGAAGGTGCTGTTCCCGCTCGCCCCCGAATACATCGGCTATGCCGACTCGGCGCTGGCTGACGACTATTTCGTGGCCTACAAGCCCACCATCGAGAAGCTGCCCGATGGCCAGTTCAAGTACCATGTGGATTTCGAGAGCCTGCAGGTGGGTGACGACATCGGGGTGATCTGCGTCTCCCGCCCGACCAACCCGACCGGCAACGTGCTGACCGACGAAGAGATCGAACACCTCGATCAGATCGCCCGCGACAAGGGCATTCCGCTGCTGATCGACAACGCCTACGGTGTGCCCTTTCCCGGCATCATCTTCAGCGAAGCCAAGCCGTTCTGGAACGCCAACACCATCCTCTGCATGAGCCTCTCCAAGCTGGGCCTGCCGGGCACCCGCTGCGGCATCGTCATCGCCGACGAGAAGATCATTCAAGCCATCACCAACCTGAGCGGCATCATCAATCTGGCGCCGGGCAGTCTGGGGCCCGCCATCACCATCCCGATGATCGAGAGCGGCGATATCATCACTCTCAGCGAACAGGTGGTGAAACCCTTCTATCAGCAAAAAGCCGAGCTGGCGGTACAACTGCTGCGCGAAGCGATCCCCGACCCGCGCTTCCATATCCACAAGCCGGAAGGGGCCCTCTTCCTCTGGCTCTGGTTTGAAGGCTTGCCGATCCACTGTCAGGAACTGTACGAGCGATTGAAGGCGAAGAACCTGCTGATCGTGCCGGGTCACTACTTCTTCCCCGGCATCGATGACCCCGAGTGGCGTCACAGCCAGGAGTGCATCCGCCTTAACTATTCCCAGCGCGAGGAGCTGGTGCGCCGTGGCATCGCCATTCTGGCGGAGGAGATCAACCGCCTCTACCGCGCCGATTAACCGGACAGACAAAAACAGAAAGGCCTGCAGATGCAGGCCTTTGTTGTTTATCGCGATCCGGTTTGCTTAACCGGGCAGCGCCAGCTGGTCGGGTTTACCGATGGGGATGGCGCGGGGCTTGAGCGCCTCCGGCAGTTCGCGGGCCAAGTCGATGGTCAGCAGACCATGCTCCAGCTTGGCGCCCTGCACCTCCACGTGCTGGCTCAGCTTGAAGGCCAGCTCGAAGTCACGCTCGGCAATCCCCTGATGGAGGAACTGACGCTCACCGGCCGCAGCCCCTTTGCGCCCCTTCACCTTGAGGGTGCCGTTTTCGGTCTCCAGCTCCAGCTCTTCGCGCTCGAAGCCAGCCACGGCGACCGTGATGCGATAGCCATCCTGATCGCGCTTTTCAATATTGTACGGGGGGTAAGCGGCGGTCTTCTGATCGAACAGACCTTCCAGCTCACGGGCCATCCGCTCGAAGCCGACGGCATTGGAATAGAGATGAGAAAAATCGAGGTTACGCATAATCCTATCCTTCTAATAAGCAACAGGTTCAACTCTCCACAGGCCCGTCATCGGCACCCGGGAAATTTTAAAATTTCAGTGAATTCAGGCTATCAGCCGTTGATCTCAATCTTGCGCGGCTTCATCGCCTCGGGCACTTCACGCACCAGCTCGATGTGCAACAAGCCGTTTTTCAGGTCAGCTCCTTTCACCCGCACATAGTCGGCCAGCTGGAAGCGGCGCTCGAAACCACGTTCGGCAATCCCCTGATAGAGATAGTTGCGCCCGGTGTCGGCCTGCTTGTTGCCCTTCACCGTCAGCAGATTTTCCTGGAAGCTCAGCTCCAGCTCTTCCTGGGTAAAGCCCGCCACCGCCATGCTGATGCGGTAGTCGTTGTCACCCAGTTGCTCGATGTTGTAGGGGGGATAACCGGCATTGCCATTGCTGGCCGCAGATTCAATGAGATTGGCCAGACGATCGAAACCGATGGCAGAACGATAGAGCGGAGAAAAGTCGATAGAACGCATAGTATTACCCTCTTGTGAGCGATAACGGATTGTTTACCCTCCTGATGGACAGGCGACTGGTCGAAACCTCTGTTGAGCGTTCCGGCCTTGTTACCTATATAGGGGCTCACTTTTTCCTTTCAAGGGGGATTTTTTCAAATTTTTTAAATGGCCACGCCGACCTTTGGCACATCAGCCTATTGGCCCGATAGTGATGATAATCGACCCGTGGGCCACTGATGGCAACTCGCTCCGCCCCCCATAATGGGTTTCATATCCACCAGCCAATATGGAGTCTCCCATGAAGATTACCCAAATTCGCAACGCCACCCTGCTGCTCGACTATGCCGGCACCCGCTTTCTGATCGACCCCATGCTCTCGGCCAAGGGTGCCTTCCCCGGCTTTGAGGGCACCGCCAACAGCCAGCTGCGCAATCCGCTGGTCGAGCTGCCACTGCCGATCGATGCGCTGGTCGATGTGGACGCCGTTATTGTCACCCACGACCATCCCGACCACTGGGATGATGCCGCCAGAGCCCTGATCCCCAAGCATCTGCCGATCTTGGTACAACATCAGAAGGATGCCGATGCCATTCGTGCCAGTGGCTTTGAGGATGTGCGCCTGCTGAGCGACCAGCCCGAGTTTGCCGGTATTCGCCTGCAGCAGACCGGTGGTCAGCATGGCAGCGACCAGTTGATGGCGGTGCTGGGTGAGCGCATGGGAGAAGTGTGCGGTGTGGTCTTCTCCCACCCCGATGAGCAGAGCCTCTATCTGGCCGGTGATACCATCTGGCATCCCTCGGTCGAGCAAGCCCTGCAACAACATCAGCCCGAGGTGGTCATTCTCAACTGCGGCGATGCGCAGGTGCCCGGGCTCGGTTCCATCATCATGGGCAAGGAGGATGTCGCCGCCGTATATCAGGCCGCACCGCAGGCCACGCTGATCGCCAGCCATATGGAGGCGGTCAACCACGCCGTGCTGTCACGTCAGGAACTTCATACCTATCTGACCGAGCGAGGCATGATGGATCGGGTGCGGATACCGGCGGATGGCGAGGCTCTCTCGCTGTAACTGACTGGGCCATGCCGAACAGCGCGCATGGCCCTTCGGCTTTCACTGCCGAACGCTTATGATGAGTGGTCTGCGCGCAGAGAGGAGCCAACACCATGACCACCCCGATCGTTGCCGTGGTGACCTTCGATCACTTCAGCCCTTTTCACTGCGCCGTCCCCTGCCTCATCTTCGGCGATATTCTGCCGGGCCAGCCGCTGTTCGAACTCAAGATCTGCTGCGGCGATGGCAACCGTCACGCACACTCGGCACAAGGCTTCACCATTCAGGCCCCCTATGGGCTGGAGGTGCTGGCCGAGGCGGAGATCATCGTCATCCCCTTCTGGCACGACCCGGCTGCACGGCCACCGGCGGCGCTGATCGCAGCCAGAGCCAGAGGTGCCCGGCTGGTCGGGCTCTGTCTCGGCACCTATGTGCTCGCCTATGCCGGGCTGCTCAATGGTCGCAAGGCATCGACCCACTGGGAGTACGAACAGGATTTCTGCCGCCGCTTTCCCTGCGTGCAGCTCGATACCAATGCCCTCTACGTGGATGACGATGGGCTGGTCACCTCGGCAGGCACCGCCGCCGGACTGGACTGCTGCCTCTATCTGGTGCGTCAGTACCACGGCTCGGCCATCGCCAACAAGGTGGCACGGCGACTGGTGATCCCGCCCCACCGGGAAGGGGGTCAGGCCCAGTTTATCGAACAGCCGGTGCCCGCCTCCACCCGCGATGTCCGGATGAACCAGTTGCTCGATCACTTGCGTGCCCATTTGGCCGCCCACCATACCCTGGACTCTCTGGCGGCCCACACCCTGATGAGCCGACGCACCTTTACCCGCCGTTTTCATCAGGCTACCGGCCTCTCGGTGGGTGAATGGCTGCTGGCGGAACGGCTCAGGCGCAGTCAGGAGTTGCTTGAAGTAAGCGGTCATTCCATCGACCGCATCGCCGAGCTGGTCGGCTTCAAGAGTGCCACCTCCCTGCACAATCACTTTCGTGCCCGCTTTGCCATCTCCCCCAGCGAGTGGCGATGATCTTTTCGCGGCCATAACTCCTGATGATGCCCGCTGTTGCACGACCACCGGCTAGCTAGGCTGGCCAACCAACCTGACATCCACTTAAGTTTTTCCTGCAAGTGTTTCACGTGGAACGTCGGGAGGCTGACTACATTGTCTGTGCTATCATCCCCGCGCCTTACTCTCTGGAGAAACAATGACCACTCGACATAACCCGCTCGAACTGTTCCAGCCGGACAACAGCACCCCCGATGAACTGAGCGAACGACAGCTGGCGCTATTTGCCCTGCTGCAACTGCGTGAACAGGAGTTTGGTTTCAATCCAAACGTCATCGTCCACTACCCGGAAACCCGTTTTCTCAATGCACCGCTCGATTATCTGGCGCAACTGATCGCGGCGCAGCAGCAACAGGGTCATCTCATCAATGAGGTGGTGATACTCACCACTTATCCTCAGGTACAGGCCCCGCTTGTCGATCACGGTTATCGGCATGAAGCGGTTCATATGCCCGCAGGCCCCGACCATACAACGATCTTCAGGATACAATCTGGCACTCATGTGGCAGGCAAGACGCTCTATATCGAGGCCGTCAACGAGCAGGATCCCAAGATCCGGCCAACCTTTGTGTTGATGCTGCGCGATAAAAATGGTGAATTGCAGGGTGGCATGTCAGGATCAATCTGGAACCAGGATGAGCGGCGTTACGCCTATATCGGCACAGTGGTGATGCGACCGGGACAACCCGCGGGAAGCGGCACCCGGCTCGCCACTGCCGTGCTGGAGTACCTGACCCGGCAAGGGGTTTGCGAGGTCAATCTCGGTACCCAGACCGCCGAGCCCTTCTATACCAAACTGGGCTTCCAGACCATTCACCACATAGTGCCAGCCTTGCGTCACCGCATGGCTAGCGATGGCACCAAGCACCCCCACAATCTGGTCATCATGAGCAAACTGCTCTGATCGGGCAGATTGCAGATGTAAAAAAGCCGCTCACAAGGAGCGGCTTTTTGCTGTCTGACTGCGTCGATTAGACGTCGAGGTTGGCCACGCGCAGGGCGTTGGTCTCGATAAAGTCACGACGGGGCTCAACGGCATCACCCATCAGGGTGGAGAAGAGCTGGTCAGCACCGACGGCGTCGTCGATGGTGACGCGCAGCATGCGACGGGCTTCCGGATCCATGGTGGTTTCCCACAGCTGGTCCGGGTTCATCTCACCCAGCCCTTTATAGCGCTGGATGTAGATGCCACGCTTGCCTTCGCTCATCAGCCAGTCGACCGCTTCCACGAAGCTGGCAACCGGTTTGACCTTCTCGCCACGCTTGATGTAACCACCTTCCTCGATCAGGTTGGCGATCTCCTTGCCCAGCGAGACCAGTTGACGGTACTCGGAGGATTGCAGGAAGTCGTAGCTGAGCGGGTATTCGCGGTCGACACCGTGCTGACGTACCACGGCGTGCGGCACGTACAGGCTGCGCTCTTCGTCACGACGAACCTGGATCTGGTACTGGATACCGTGGTTGCTCTCGTTGAGCACGGCTTCCATACCCTGACACCAGGCCAGCAGATCGCTCTCGCTGGCCAGCAGCGCTTCGTTCAGCTCCGGCTGATAGATCAGCTGGGTCAGGACGGCATCCGGCGCGCGGCGGGACATGCGAGTGATCAGGTGAGACACGGCACGGTGCTGATTGACCAGACGCTCCAGCGCCTCGCCACCGATGGCCGGAGCAGATTCGTTGACGTGCAGGGTTGCACCATCCAGCGCCATGGCGGTCTGGTACTGCAGCAGCGCATCTTCGTCTTTCAGATACTGCTCCTGCTTGCCCTTCTTAACCTTGTAGAGCGGCGGCTGGGCGATGTAGACGTAGCCACGTTCGATGATTTCCGGCATCTGACGATAGAAGAAGGTCAGCAGCAGGGTTCGAATGTGCGCACCATCGACGTCCGCATCGGTCATGATGATGATGTTGTGGTAACGCAGCTTGTCCGGGTTGTACTCGTCACGACCGATACCGCAACCCAGTGCGGTGATCAGGGTGCCCACCTCTTGCGAGGAGATCATCTTGTCGAAACGGGCCTTCTCTACGTTCAGGATCTTGCCCTTGAGCGGCAGGATGGCCTGGTTCTTACGGTTGCGACCCTGCTTGGCGGAACCGCCAGCAGAGTCCCCTTCCACTATGTAGAGTTCGGAAAGCGCCGGGTCTTTTTCCTGACAGTCAGCCAGCTTGCCGGGCAGACCGGCAATATCCAGCGCACCTTTGCGGCGAGTCAGTTCACGGGCCTTGCGAGCCGCTTCACGGGCACGGGCCGCATCGATGATCTTGTTGACCACGATCTTGGCATCGCCCGGGTTTTCCAGCAGGAAGTCGGCCAGCTTCTCACCCATCGCCTGCTCGACGGCGGTCTTCACTTCGGAAGAGACCAGCTTGTCCTTGGTCTGGGAGGAGAACTTGGGATCCGGCACCTTGACGGAGATAACGGCAATCAGACCTTCACGTACGTCGTCGCCACTGGCGGCAGACTTGGCCTTCTTGCTGTAGTCCTCTTTGTCCATGTAGGAGTTCAGAGTACGGGTCAGCGCGGTACGGAAACCAACCAGGTGAGTACCACCATCCCGCTGCGGGATGTTGTTGGTGAAGCAGTAGACCCCTTCCTGATAGGCGTCGTTCCACTGCATCGCCACTTCAACGCCGATGCCATCCTGCTCGGTGGTGAAATGGAACACCTTCGGGTGGATCGGGGTTTTGTTCTGGTTCAGGTATTCAACGAACGCCTTGATACCGCCCTCATAGCAGAAATGCGCCTCGCGTCCATCCCGCTCGTCCAGCAGACGAATGGAAACACCGGAGTTGAGGAAGGAGAGCTCACGCAGGCGCTTGGCCAGGATCTCGTAGTGATACAGGGTATCGGTAAAGATGGTCGGGCTCGGCCAGAAGCGAACTTCGGTACCGGTGCCGGTGCTGTCGCCAATCTGCTTGAGCGGCGCCTGCGGCTCACCCAGATGATAGGTCTGCTCGTAGACGTGGCCGTTACGACGAATGGTCAGCAACAGCTTGTCAGAGAGGGCGTTAACTACCGAGACACCCACGCCGTGCAGGCCGCCGGAAACCTTGTAGGAGTTGTCATCAAACTTACCGCCAGCGTGCAGCACGGTCATGATGACCTCTGCGGCGGAGCGGCCCTCCTCCTCGTGCATGTCTACCGGGATACCCCGGCCATTGTCACGCACAGAGACAGAACCGTCGGAATGGATCTTGACCAGAATATCGGAGCAGTAGCCAGCGAGCGCCTCGTCAATGGAGTTATCGACGACTTCGAACACCATGTGGTGCAGACCCGAGCCATCATCCGTATCGCCGATATACATCCCCGGGCGCTTGCGGACCGCATCCAGGCCCTTCAGCACCTTGATATTCGAGGAGTCGTAAGTATTTTCACTCATAGCTTACTCTCTGCCTTCTCTAACGTTTCGGAGATTTTACCCTGTTCCACGTGGAACAACTTGCAGTCATTCGCATCCATCATGTCTGCGAGCTGACCGGTATCGATGGCGGTGATAAACACCTGAGACGCACACTGCTTCAGCCTTGCGGCCAGCAAGCGGCGCTTGTCGACATCCAGTTCAGAGGCAAAATCGTCAATTAAAAAAATACAGCCACGGCTGCTATGTTGATTCAAATAGAGCCCTTGGGCCAGTCGCATGGCGCAGACCAGCAACTTCAGCTGACCCCGGGACAAAATATCCTGAGCGGGTACCCCGTTCGCCTTGAGGCGCACATCGGCTTTCTGTGGACCGACACCGGTATAGCCCAGCGCCCGATCCCGCTCAAACCCCGCCTCCAGCAGATCACCGAGGGGGGTATCTTTCTCCCAGCCCCGGTAAAAGCCGAGACTGATATCGAATTCCGGCAGAAAGTCCGCCGTCATCTCCTTGATCAGGGGCGTAATGGACTGACAATAACTGGCGCGAAATTCGGCCAGCTCACCACCGAGCCGCACCAGCTCCTGATCCCAGAACGCCAGCTGGCGGTACTGGGTGCTCTGGCGCAGCAGCGCATTGCGCTGTTTCAGCAGCCGCCGCACTCGCCCCCACAGGGCAAAGAAGGTCGGCTCCTGATGGAAAACGCCCCAATCGAGCCAGGCACGGCGAGCCTGAGGCCCGCCCGTTAGCAGGTTGAAACCATCGGGATGGATCAACTGCACCGGCAACAGCTCCGCCAAATCGGCCAGCCGCTGGGCCTGCGCTCCGGCAATCTTGAGCTGGGTCTCGCCACTCTTGTCTTTGGCAAGACCGATCGGGACCTGACGCCCTTCCAGTTCGCACTGGGCAAACAGGGTAAACGCCCGCTCCCCCTGGCGGATGACCCGCCCGGTCAAATGAGTGCGAAAGGAGCGCCCCAGACCAAGGTAGTGAATGGCTTCCAGTACGCTGGTCTTGCCGCTGCCATTGCACCCGACCAGAATGTTAAGGCCGGGCGACAGCTTGAGACTGGCTTGCTGGATATTGCGAAAGTCGCTGAGCTGGAGTTTGACCAGGGACACGACTAGATCCGCATCGGCATCACCACGTACTGAGCATCCTGATGTTCAAAATCCTCAATAATGGCACTGCTGATGGAATCGCTCAGGCTAATCCGAATTTGGTCACATTTTAACGTATTCAGCACGTCGAGCACATAAGAGACGTTAAAGCCGATCTCCATCTCGCCAGCGGCATATTGTACGTCAAGCAGCTCTTCAGCTTCTTCCTGTTCCGGGTTGTTGGCGGTGATGCGCAGCAGGTTTTCCTGCAGATTGAGACGCACCCCACGGAATTTCTCGTTGGAGAGGATGGCGGCGCGGGCAAACGCCTGACGCAGATCCTCACGGCCGGCGATGAGCGCCTTGTCGCTGTTGCGCGGAATGACGCGGCGCCAGTCCGGGAAGCGGCCATCCACCAGCTTGGAGGTGAAGATGAAGCCGTCCAGCGCAGCACGCAGGTTGCTGCGACCGATCTGCAGCCGTACCGGCTTGTCTTCTGCTTCCAGCAGCCGCACCAGCTCCAGCACGCCCTTGCGGGGCAGGATAACCTGATGATCGGGCAGCGATTCCCCGACTACCTCGCGGCGGCAGGTGGCCAGACGGTGACCGTCGGTCGCCACGGTACGCAGACCGAGACCTTCGCTCTCGAACAGCATGCCGTTCAGGTAGTAACGCACGTCCTGGCTGGCCATGGAGAACTGGGTCGCATCGATCAGCTTTTTCAGCTCCAGCTGGCTGATATCGAACTCGAGCACGGATTCCCAATCCTCGATGTTCGGATACTCGGTCGCTGGCAGGGTCGAGAGGTTGAAGCGGGAGCGACCTGACCGGATGATCAGGCGCTCGCCTTCGGTATTGAGACGGATCTCGGCGCCTTCCGGCAGACCACGGCAGATATCCAGCAGCTTGCGCGCCGGTACTGTGGTGCGGCCATCTTCACTGGCCCCGTTCAGATAGACCTGACCGATCATCTCTACTTCGAGATCGGTACCGGTCAGCGACAGCAAACCGTTGCTGACATCAAGCAGCACGTTGCCGAGGATCGGCAGGGTCGGTCGGCCGCCGAGGGCGCCGGACACCAGTTGCAGAGGACGTAACAGGGCCTCACGGCTAATTTCGAGCTGCATCTGTGCTCTCCGTTGTTATCAGGAGGAAAGGGTTCGGATCAGGTTGGAATATTCGCGCTGCATCTGTCCACTCCGTCCGTTATCAGGAAGAAAGAGTACGGATCAGGTTGGAATAGTCCTCCTTGATGTCGTGACTCTCCTCCTTCAGCTGCTCAATCTTGCGGCAGGCATGAAGAACTGTAGTGTGGTCACGGCCACCAAAGGCATCACCTATCTCCGGCAAACTGTGGTTGGTCAGCTCCTTGGCCAGTGCCATCGCCAGCTGACGCGGACGGGCAACGGAGCGGGAACGCCGCTTGGAGAGCAGATCCGCCAGTTTGATTTTGTAGTACTCCGCCACCGTCTTCTGGATATTGTCGATGGTGACCAGCTTCTCCTGCAGTGCCAACAGATCGCGCAGCGCTTCGCGCACGAAATCGATGTTGATGGCACGACCGGTGAAGTTGGCGTTGGCGATCACCCGGTTGAGGGCGCCTTCCAGTTCACGGACGTTGGATCGCAGACGCTTGGCGATAAAGAAGGCCACTTCGTCCGGCAGGTGAACCTGGTTCTCATCGGCCTTGCGCATCAGGATCGCGACGCGGGTCTCGAGCTCCGGTGGTTCGATCGCCACGGTCAGACCCCAGCCGAAGCGGGACTTGAGACGATCCTCGACACCGTTGATCTCCTTCGGATAGCGATCCGAGGTCAGGATGATCTGCTGGTTACCTTCCAGCAAGGCATTGAAGGTATGGAAGAACTCCTCCTGGGAGCGCTCCTTGTTGGCGAAGAACTGGATATCATCGATGAGCAGGGCATCGACGCTGCGGTAGTAACGCTTGAACTCTTCAATGGCGTTATTTTGCAGCGCTTTCACCATGTCCTGAACAAACCGCTCGGAGTGCATATAGATGACTTTGGCATCTTTTTTACTCTCCTTGATGGCATTGCCAACGGCGTGCAGCAGGTGGGTTTTACCCAGGCCGGTGCCGCCATAGAGGAACAGCGGGTTGTAAGCACCACCCGGATTGTCCGCTACCTGACGGGCAGCCGCACGCGCCAACTGGTTGGACTTACCCTCGACGAAATTCTCGAAGGTATAGTTCACGTTGGTGTTGCTCTTGTGGTTCGGCTCTGGCTTGGTTTCAGCCTTGCGTTCCCAGCTCTTCTGCAAGTTATTCACAGGCGCGGCCCCCTGCACTGGCGCTCTGGCGACAGCGACGGGATGGGGACGATTGCCTATATCAAAACGCAGGGTGGGGCCGTCGACCCCATAGAGTTCATTGATGATGCCGTTAACCCGGATGAGATACTTATCTCGTACCCAGTCCAGAACAAAGCGATTCGGTGCATACAGGGTCAGAGTATTGTCACTCAACTCCGCTTGAAGCGGCCGGATCCACATGCTGAATTCTGCCGAGGGCAACTCATCTTGCAGCCGGTTAAGGCACTGCTGCCATAGCGAAGCAGTCACTCTAAACTCCTGTCGATTGATTAACTAAAGACCGGCTATTCTACGTTTTTAGCCGCCGGATCTCCAGCCGTCGCCCGGTGGATCCGGCAAATAAGATCCTTGACTTTCAAGGATCCAGCGCCTTTGGATCGGATTTCATCCCCAAAGTTACCCACAGCTTGATCCACTGCCTGAATTAACGGATCCCGTCCCTCTCTCCTGTTATTTCATATAACCAAATGTCATTTATTTTTTAAATTTTATTCCAATAACATCAGGGCCAAACCAGTTATTACAACTACAAATACAAGACATTGAGAGAGAGAAACACCATGAAAACATCCATCAAACTGATTTCCGGCGCTGCCATGCTGCTCGCCACCCTGTCCGGTCAGGCCATCGCCCAGGAGACCATCAAGGTCGGCATGTCTGGCAAATATTTCCCGTTCACCTTCGTCAAGCAGGACAAGCTGCAGGGCTTCGAGGTGGACATGTGGAACCAGATCGGTGAGCGCACCGGTTACAAGGTCGAGTTCGTGACCGCCAGCTTCTCCGGCCTGTTCGGCATGCTGGAAACCGGTCGCGTCGATACCATCTCCAACCAGATCACCATCACCGACGAGCGCAAGGCGAAGTACGACTTCTCCCAGCCCTACGTCTATGACGGCGCCCAGATCGTGGTACGCAAGGGTAACAGCACCATCCACGGCATCAAGGATCTGGAAGGCAAGAGCGTTGCCGTGAACCTGGGTTCCAACTTCGAAGAGCTGCTGCGCAAGAATGACCCGAACAAGAAGATCGATATCCGCACCTATGACTCCGCCTTCGAGCAGGATGTCGCCCTGGGTCGCATCGACGCCTTCGTGATGGACCGCGTCTCTACCGCCCAGCTGATCAAAGAGTCCAAGCTGCCGCTGCAACAGGCTGGCGCACCGTTCGAAACCATCGAGAACGCCCTGCCCTTCCTGAAGACCCCGGAGAAACAGGCGCTGCTGAAGAAGGTCGACGAGGCCCTGACCGCCATGCGCAATGATGGCTCCCTGCGTCAGATCTCCGAAAAATGGTTCGCTTCCGACATCACCGACAAATAAATGATGGAATTTGACCTCGAATACACGCTGGGGCTGTTTCCCATCCTGCTCAAATATCTGGGCACCACGATGGAGATGGCCCTGTGGGGATTCGTGCTGGCACTCGTACTCTCGCTGGCCCTGGCGATAGTACGGGTGTTTCGCGTCCCCGCGATCCACTGGCTGGCGATGCTCTATATCTCGTTCTTTCGGGGTACACCGCTACTCGTTCAGCTATTCCTGCTCTACTACGGACTGCCGCAACTATTCCCGATCTTCGTGGGGATGGATGCCTTTACCGCCGCCATCGTCGGTCTGACCCTGCACTTCGCCGCCTACATGGCCGAGTCGATCCGCGCCGCCATCCTCGGCATTCATAAAAGCCAGATGGAAGCGGCGCTCAGTATCGGCATGAGCCGTTATCAGGCGATGCAGCGGATCATCCTGCCGCAGGCGGCACGTATTGCCACCCCGTCGCTGATGAACTACTTCATCGACATGATCAAGAGCACCTCGCTGGCCTTCACCCTTGGGGTGGCCGAGATCATGGGCAAGGCGCAGATGGAAGCCTCCTCCTCCTTCAAGTTCTTCGAGAGCTTCATGGCGGTGGCGCTGGTCTACTGGGTGGTGGTGATCTTCTTCACCCGCTTGCAGCACCTGCTGGAAATTCGTCTCAACCGTGCCTATTAGGGGTTTGCCATGACAAAGCAACTGACCCGCTTGCAATGCACGCCGGAAGTCCGTTTTAACACTGCGCCTGTTTAAAGGAGGGCTCTCATGATCAAGCTAACCGGCCTCTCCAAGGCATATGACGGAAATCAGGTGCTCAACGGCATCGATCTGGAGGTCAAAAAGGGGGAAATTGTCGTCATCATCGGCCCCTCCGGCACCGGAAAATCGACCCTGTTGCGCTGCCTGAACCTGCTGGAGACCCCGGATGCGGGCACCCTTGCCATCGACGATCTGCAGCTGAATCTGGCCAAGGCCAGCGAACAGCAGGCGATCGAGCTGCGCAAGCGCGCCTCCTTCGTGTTCCAGAACTACGCCCTGTTTGCCAACAAGACGGCGCTCGACAACATCGCCGAGGGGCTGATCACCGTCTGGAAGCAGCCAAAAGCCGAGGCCCGCGCCACTGCGCTCGGCATCCTCAAGGACATTGGCCTCGCCGACAAGCAGGATGCCTATCCGGCGTCGCTCTCCGGCGGCCAGCAGCAGCGGGTCGGCATTGGCCGCGCCATGGCGGCCCACTCCAAGGTGATCCTGTTTGACGAGCCCACCTCGGCCCTCGATCCCGAGTGGGTCGACGAGGTTTTGGGGTTGATGAAAGAGTTGGCCCGCCAGCACCAGACCATGGTGGTGGTGACCCATGAGATTGAATTTGCTCGTGATGTTGCCGATCGGGTGATCTTCATGGAAGGAGGGCGGATCGTCGAACAGGGCCCGCCGGATCAGATATTGGTCGATCCCAAGGATCCCCGTACCCGGGAGTTCTTGCGGAAAGTCCTTAAATAGCTCTCTCTTTGGCGGCCTGGCCGCCTTTTTTATTGAGGGATCCCTTGTTTAACCCCGGGTTGCCAGTATAATCCGGAGCCCTTGATCCTCTGGATCCTCACGCTCGGCAGTGGCCTTTTCAAGACCATGGCAGGATGAGAGGGAACGGCGGATTGACTAAAAGCCGAACTCTGTTTAGAATTCGGCCTCTTTTGCTAGTCGTCACACGCTATAGCTGGCGCGTCGGCTAAGTGTGACAATCAAAACTGTACAGAAATACGGAATCGAATCATGAAACGTACTTTTCAACCGTCCAACCTGAAGCGCAAGCGCTCTCACGGTTTCCGCGCCCGCATGGCAACTGCCAACGGTCGTAAAGTTCTGGCCGCTCGTCGTGCCAAGGGTCGTGCCCGTCTGGTAGTTTAATGCCTACCCAGCACACCTTCTCTCGGGAGTTACGTCTGTTAACTCCCGAACACTTCAAACGCGTTTTCGCCGAGCCTGTCCGGGCTGCTTCCCCGCAAATTACGCTTCTCGCCTGCCCCAATTCACTCGAACACTCTCGTCTTGGTCTCGCTGTGCCCAAAAAAGCACTCAAGCGTGCCGTCTGGCGTAACCGTGTCAAACGGGTGGTCCGGGAAAGTTTCCGCCTCAAACAACATCAGCTGCCCGCTATCGACATCGTGGTGATCGCCAAGGCCGGTGTGAAAGAGATGGATAACGAGGAACTGTTCAAGTTACTGGAAAAGCTATGGCGCACTCTGTCACGCCGTTGCAATGGGTAGCTATCAAACTGATACGTCTGTATCAGCTAATCATTAGCCCTCTGCTCGGGCCGCGCTGCCGTTTTACTCCAACTTGTTCCCAATTTGCGATAGAAGCCATCCGACTTCACGGTTTCATAAAAGGCGTTTGGTTAGCTAGCAAACGTCTATTAAAATGCCATCCCTTATCCGAGGGTGGTTATGACCCGGTTCCGCAACCAAAGCGAAGAAACTGAAGACTATGGAATCACAACGCAATCTACTCCTGATCGGTTTGCTGTTCGTGAGCTTTCTGCTCTGGCAACAGTGGGAGTCCGACAAGGCTCCGAAGCCGGCCCCGACTACCGTGGCCCAAACCGAACATTTCGTACCTGAAGCCGGTCAGACCGGTGATATTCCTCAGGTTTCCGAGCAAGCCAACGCGACTGCCGCACGCAAGCTGATCACCGTCTCCTCCGACGTGCTCAAGCTGACCCTGGATACCCAGGGTGGTGACGTCGTGTCTGCCGAACTGCTGTCTCACAAACTGGAAGAGGGCAAGGACCAACCGTTCGTGCTGCTGACCAGCCAGCCTGAGCACCTCTATATCGCCCAGAGCGGTCTGGTGGGTCGCAATGGTCCGGACAGTCAGGCCGAAGGTCGTCCTACCTATGAAGCCGCCCAGACCAGCTATCAGCTGGCCGATGGTCAGGATCAAGTCGTCGTCCCGATGACCTGGACCGACAGCAAGGGTGTGGTCTTCACCAAGGAGTTCATCCTCAAGCGTGGCGACTATGCCGTTGGCGTTGATTACAAGATCGACAACAAATCTGCCGAGCCGGTTCAGGTGCAGTTCTATGGTCAGCTGAAGCAGACCGTAGCGACGCCGAAGGATCAGGAAGGTCATGCCATGGTAGCCAGCGCTTACCGTGGTGGTGCTTTCTCCAGCGAAGAGACTCGCTACAAGAAGTACACCTTCGACGAGATGAAAGATGCCGACCTGAACAAGACCACCAAGGGTGGTTGGGTCGCCATGCTGCAACACTACTTCGTCTCTGCCTGGGCACCAAATGCCGACGATACCAACAGCTTCTACAGCCGCGTGATCCCTGGTAAAGGCCAGGCCATCATCGGTTACAAGGCGCCGCTGGTAGACGTGGCCGCCGGCCAACAGGCCGAAGTGACCAGCAAGCTGTGGGTCGGTCCCAAGCTGCAAGACCAGATGGCCAAGGTGGCTAACCACCTCGACCTGACCGTCGACTACGGCTGGCTGTGGTTCATCGCCCAACCGCTGCACTGGCTGCTGACCGTGTTCCACGGTTTCGTCCAGAACTGGGGTCTGGCCATCATCATGCTGACCCTGCTGGTACGCGGCATCATGTTCCCGCTGACCAAGGCCCAGTACACCTCCATGGCCAAGATGCGCATGCTGCAACCCAAGATTGCGGCCCTGCGCGAGCGCTTCGGCGACGACCGCCAGAAGATGTCTCAGGGCATGATGGAGCTGTACAAGAAGGAGAAGGTCAACCCGCTGGGTGGCTGCCTGCCGATCCTGGTTCAGATGCCGATCTTCATCGCCCTTTACTGGGCACTGATGGAGTCCGTCGAACTGCGTCACGCGCCGTTTGCCCTGTGGATCACTGACCTGTCAGTGAAGGACCCCTTCTTCGTGCTGCCAATCCTCATGGGTGCCTCCATGTGGTATCTGCAGAAGATGAGCCCGACCACAGTGACCGACCCGATGCAGCAGAAAGTGATGCAGTTCATGCCGATCATCTTCACTTTCATGTTCCTCTGGTTCCCGGCTGGCCTGACTCTGTACTGGTTGGTGAGCAACGTCATCTCCATTACCCAGCAGACCATCATCTATCGTCAGCTGGAGAAGAAAGGCCTGCACACTCGCAACTGATGCGCAGCTAATCTTCCCGTGATGACAAAAGAGGCGGCCTTCGGGCCGCCTTTTTTATTACAATGTCTCCCACTACGTTTTCCTATCAGCGAACAAACGAGCCAAGCAAGATGACAACAGATACGATCGTGGCCCAGGCCACCGCGCCAGGCCGTGGTGGCGTCGGCATAGTCCGGGTCTCCGGCCCCGCCGCCGAACAGGTCGCCGGGATAGTGCTCGGCAAGCTCCCGCGGGTGCGCTACGCCGAATATCTGCCGTTCAAGGATGAGCAAGGCCAGGTACTGGATCAGGGCATTGCCCTGCTGTTCAAAGCCCCCAACAGCTTTACCGGCGAGGATGTGCTGGAGCTTCAGGGCCACGGCGGCCCCGTCATCATGGACATGCTGATCCGCCGCATTCTGAAAATCGACGGTATCCGCCCTGCCCGCCCCGGCGAGTTCAGCGAGCGCGCCTTCATCAACGACAAGCTGGATCTGGCGCAGGCCGAAGCTATCGCCGATCTGATCGAAGCCTCCAGCGAACAGGCCGCCCGCAGCGCCATGCACTCCCTGCAGGGGCAGTTCTCCAGCAAAATCCAGCAACTGGTGGAGAGCCTGATCAGGCTGCGCATCTATGTGGAAGCGGCCATCGACTTCCCGGACGAGGAGATCGACTTCCTCTCCGACGGCAAGGTGGCAGGCGACCTCTACAGCATCATGTCCGAGCTGGACGACGTGCGCGGGGAAGCCAAACAGGGCGCCCTGCTGCGGGAAGGGATGAAGGTGGTGATCGCCGGTCGTCCCAACGCCGGCAAATCGAGCCTGCTCAACGCCCTGGCGGGGCGCGAGTCGGCCATCGTCACCGAGATCGCCGGTACCACCCGCGACGTGCTGCGCGAGCACATCCATCTCGATGGCATGCCGCTGCACATCATCGACACCGCCGGTCTGCGTGACACCCAGGACAAGGTGGAGCAGATCGGTATCGAGCGCGCCTGGGCCGAGATCGAACAGGCCGATCGGGTGCTGTTTATGGTGGATGGCACCACTACTGATGCGATTGACCCGCGGGAGATCTGGCCGGAATTTGTTGATCGGTTGCCAAAAAACATCGGTCTCACCGTCATTCGCAACAAGGCCGACCTGACCGGCGAGGATCTGGCACCGAGCCAGGAGCAGGGCCACGCCGTCTACCGCATCTCAGCCAAGACCGAGCTGGGGCTGCCCGCACTGCGCGAGCACCTTAAACAGTGCATGGGCTTCCAGGGCAACACCGAAGGGGGCTTTATGGCCCGCCGCCGCCATCTGGATGCGCTGGAGCGCGCCGCCGAGCGCCTACTGGTGGCCAAAGAGCAGCTGGAAGTGTTCGTGGCTGGCGAGCTGGTGGCCGAAGAGCTGCGCCTCGCGCAGGAGTCTCTCTCCGAGATCACCGGCGAATTCAGCTCCGACGATCTGCTGGGCCGCATCTTCTCCAGCTTCTGCATCGGCAAGTAATGTGGTGAAAAATCAGCAATAAAAAGCAGCCACTGAGAACGTAACTCATTGTAAGTATTGAACTTTGTTTTTTAATGGCTGTTCTTGCCTGATCTTGTTTCGTGAGAATTTACCCCGAGAGTACCCCGAAGTAACCTCTCGGGGTACTTTCGGGGGACACACTTATGAAGATCAGCATCGAATTCCGCGAACCGGACGCCGAAGGCAAGCGCGATCTGCGCTTAACCTACTACGCCGGCTCCTACCTTGACCCAACCACGGGCATCCGCAAGCACAAACGCAGCAGAGAGCCCCTGGATCTCTTCCTGTACGACAAGCCGCGTACCCCAGCACAGCGGCTCCACAACAAAGAAACCCAGCGAGCAGCCGAAGCCATCCGCGCCAAGCGACTCTTCGAGTACGAGACTGGTAAACACCATCTGGATTTCTCGAACGCCTACAAGGCCAGCTTCTTCGAGTACTTCCAAGAGGTTACAGACCAAAAGGCGGCAGGCAGCAAGAGCAACCATTCCATCTGGATATCAGCCCTCAAGCATTTACGCCAGTACCATAAGCTGCCGGAGCTGACTTTCGAGGAAGTAGATCAGCTGTTCCTGGAGGGGTTTCGGCATTACCTGATGCACAAGGCCCGCACCAAAAGCGGCACACCACTGAGCCGCAACACCCAGAGTGCCTATTTCAACAAGTTAAGGGCGGCCCTGAACCAGGCTGAGCAGGAACGGCTGCTACCGGATAATCCGGTACGACGTGTCAAAGCTATCCAGGGGGAGAAGAACAAACGGGTTTACCTGACCGAAGACGAAGTTCGAGCGCTGGCCCAGGCCGAGTGCCGGTACGACGTTCTTAAGCGCGCCTTTCTGTTCTCTTGTTGCACTGGCTTACGCTGGTCCGACATTCACAAGCTGACCTGGGCCGAGCTGGAGCCCTTCTATGGCCATTACCGTATCGTCTTCACCCAGAAAAAGACCAGCGGCCTGCAATACCTGGATTTGAATGACATGGCGATGCAGCTGATGGGGCGCCCAGGCAAGGTAACAGAGCGGATCTTCAAGGGCCTCAAGTATTCGGCTTGGCACAACATGGAGCTCACCCGCTGGGCGTTGCAGGCGGGTATAACCAAGAAGGTAACCTTCCACAGCGCGCGTCATACCTTCGCCGTGATCCAGCTTAACCGCGGCGTCGATATCTATGCTCTCTCCCGCTTACTGGGACACAGCGAGTTGAGAACCACAGAGATCTATGCAGACATCCTTGAATCACGGCGCCGAGATGCCATGCTCGATTTTCCCAACGTATTGGAGTGATAGAAGATGGGACGCGCCCTTGATGAGCTCCTAGCCAGTGAGAAGCCTGAAGTAGCCGCAGTAGCCAACCGGCAGGCAGCACTGATACTTAACCAGTAAGTGCAGGAAGCAAATCCTAGCCAGGAAGAGCCAACAAAAACGCCGGCGCTACCCAGCGCTGGCGTAGATCATCTTAGATAATCTAGATCGAATTTCAGGATCGGTCTGCAGCCCAAGTAGCACTTGGGTTTGACTGATTAGTCCTGTGACCAATATCGTGAACTTTGTGACCATTATCGTGATGGTTTGTGACCATTATCGTGATAGCGCAGGCCGACCGATGGTAAACCGCCCCTTGGCATGTTCACTGATTGACCAGCCCAGTTCAGCCAGTTCATTCAATGCCTTGCGGACTCGCGATTGCCGCTTGCGGTGAGTGGCCATGCTGGCTTCCTCAGGAAAAACATAAGCAACCAAGGTGTCTAGCTGTACCGTCCGACTCTGGCCAACATCGACCCAGGCACATAACCGCTGATGCAACAGTCTGGTGATACCGCCACTCAGGCGCCGCACCTCTGTCATGTCGATACGAACATGGCGGCCAGAGCCCATAATGGCGGAGGTCAGCAAAGGATTGAGCGCTACAAAGAGCCCGTCGGTCAGGGCATCGCTGGAATAGTTCGCAAGCAGACGAAAACCGCTGCGCTGGCCTGCTACCTGCGCTATTACCGACACCTTCCATAACCGCTCGACACAACGGCGCACCGTATTGGTGTCACGAGGGTTGGCGTAGCCAATCTCCTTGGCCAGTTTGTGCAGGCTGCTTTTGACCACCAAGACTCGTTGCTGATTGGCTGCCCAGCGAGGCTCTAGCAGGGTACGCAAGCTGTTGCCCTCCCCGGTAGCTGCAATGGGCTCAATGATGGCGCTATAGTCCTCAACACCAGCCAGGGCAACCAGTCCCTGAAGCACACGAAGGTCATCGGCACCCAGCGGCTCTGGCCCGGAAAACTCAATCTGATTGCCCCCACCGAATCGATACACCGCATCCAGCTTGTCTCGGCGGCGCTGACCTGGAGCGATGGCTCTGAACAATCCTGGTGCCAGGCAGTGCATATGGTCATGCCGAGCATGGGTCAATTCAAAGCAAGGCACGTTTACCTCTCTCTCGGCGCGTTTCGTCCAATTTGGCGGGGTACAATACGCCACCTTCCCCCCGCACCAACCAGCGCTCCGGTAGTGGCTGCCCATAATTACTTTTGCTTACTCCAAACCGCACGTAAAGTTGGCTCAGCTCTGCCGATACGCCCAGCTGCTGCGCCTCTTTCTTGGTCATAGTGGCGAGATAGGCCTGCCAGCGGACGTTGTCCACCAGTACCGACGAACCTCTGCTTGCCTGCTGCAGATCTCCAGCCTCTTGGAAAACTGCGGATTTGCTGGTGTGGTGTACAAACAACACAGCGCATCCCTTCAGCATGGCCAGCCGTTCCAGCTGACCCAGCACCAGTGTCATAGCACAGGCTGCATTCTCGTCGGCATCGTGAAAGCGTCTCAGTGTATCGATAACCACCAACCTGACCCCCTCAGCCCAAATGGCAATCGCTTCCCACCAGTGGCTATCCAACACATTTGGACTGGATCCCTGCAGCGGTATAAGACGAAGATCTCGTTCAACGTTGGCACGAAGTTCAGCGTCAAGATATCCGCCCAAGGTGAACAAACGCTGGTGCAGCACAGGCCAAGGATCCTCGGCAGGCAGGTAGAGCACAGCCCCCCTGCCCAGCTTGCCAAGTCCAATCCAATCCGGCCCACCGGATATCTGCATTGCCAGTTGCAATGCCAACATCGATTTACCCACTCCTCCCGGTGACACCAAAGCACCAACGCAGCCCACTGGCAGCCCCGGGAGGACAAAATCGAGGGGTTTCGGAGGTTCAACAAAAGCCGACCGGAGATCCTGGGGCCAGTGAGATGCAATGAGATCTTGCGCCATAACAGCCTCACAGCCGCCCATGACTAGCTTGCCGTACACGCTTGGTCACATGCTCAGTGAGTTCGGCGTCCGGTGAAATGCGGTGGGAGAGCAGCCAGTCCAGCAGCTCATCCCTCCTGAAATAAATTTTTTTCCCTTGCGGCTTGTAGTGCGGTAAGCGCCTCTCGCTGGTCAACCGGTACACATAGCTGACCGATACCCCCAGCAGTTCGGCGCACTCCTCAGCCGAGAGAACCTCTCTCTGTGCTAACCCCTGTTGGCGAACTAGATGTTTCAACTCATGGAGTTCACGCAGAATCGAACCCGTAGGATCGCTGTAAATAGCCGGATTTTGCTCACGCATGCAGATGATCTCCCTGTAACAAACATCAACATGCAAAGCGTACCGGGGACCTAACGAAATCCAGAGCGCTGTAAGTGCCCAAAATGGGCACTTACAGCGTTTTCTGGAAAATTTTCACATGTGAAATTTTGGCGAGAAACCGCCAGTAAAGTCATCAGGCTCCACCAGATCCGTCACAAAATGGGGTAAAAATGTTTGACTGAAAGAGGGCGTCTCTTTAAGGTTGCCCGCAACATGACCCCGGCCTCTTGGTTGCTTTGCAACTTACGCCGAGGTTGTTTTTTTGAATCTGTCTTTGTGTCGGCATACACGCCTTATTACTTCGCCATACAGCCAGTCGGTTGCTAATCATCGGGGTAACCGTTACACTTTGCGCATCTCATCTACCAGCCTTTGGCGTCAGCGTAGAAGGAGTTACGGCCCCGTCCTCTCCGGAGGGCGCGGCCAGCTTAATTCCCTCCCCTAGCAGTCAATAACTCCCATACCGTTCCCAGCGCTTGTTGTACTTGCGCCGTTCGTGCTCATGTTCGATGAAAAATGCCGTCCACGGCAGGATATATTCTCCGCGATCATCCAGCACGACGAGGTAGCCTTCTGCTTCAAACCAGATATGGATGCGTTGCAGCTTGCCACGAGGCTCAGCCCACACCTTCAGCTCAGGATCGCTATCATTCTCGATGATGGGTTTGGGCCAGCGGATGCGTTCGCATCGACGTAAATCGGGTTCTCGCTCTGCTTCAACTTCTCCAGTTGAAATCATGTGCCAGAAGGTCGCTGATTTCCCGGCATATTCAGGATGACGTTTCAGACCAAGACGCTTGCCTCTGAACTCGGGTTTGTTGAGTACAAAGTCTTGTTCGAAGGCCGCATAAACAGCAGAGAAAAAACGCCCCCAATCACCGCCAGAGGCGGTCATCAGAATGAGGTCAGGTAGCCATACCGGTTGCATCACCATCCACCCCTGCTGCACCAGACCATCAGATTGAACTTGCTCTCTCGCAGAAGGGTATTGTGCGTCAGCTTGTAACCACTTCGTTGCCGTATTCTTTCAATCAAAGCCAGCTTGGCTTCGCTGCTGGTCAACCCTCGATGCAAATAGCTCAGGGCTCCGATCAAAAGATCCGCCACTTGCAGCAACTCGGCTTCATGAGAGTGGATCCGCTGTACCCGATGAATGATTTTCTTCGAGTAGTCATACGTGTTATTGCACAAAACATCATGCAACTTGCTGATCTTCTCATGCCCCAAGGTGTCCTTGATATCGATATAGACTCGATAGCCATTCTGCGGCTCAAAGATCGTCTTCAGCATGACGAAATACATTTTGTAGTACCAGTCGTCATGACTCTGCCCAAACGCTTCATGATTTAGCTGTGATTTATCCGGGATAACCAGACCACGAAAGTGAAGGTCATCATCATCGAAAAAGTAATCTAGCAGGTCACGATAGAAGGAGAGTTTCGACTGACTAACCTTGGTCCACTTCACCTCGAAATCCGGCGCCAACCCATGCTTTTGCTTGATCTCGCGCAAGCGACGTACGATCTCGTGGCGCTTATCCAGCGGACACCATACAGCTCCAAGCACCATGGCCGATTGACCATCGTTCTCCAGATGACAGGACTCATCGCAATAGACATTAAATATGCGGCTCATCAGGCAAGGGCTCCTTCTACCAGCGACTCGGCCAAGGCAAGTTGGGTCTGCTGGCTGGTTTGCAGGCGGGCTTTAAGTTGGTCACAGAGATTCATTAATTCATCGACTTTGGCAACAATACAACTTTTTTCATTTTTGGGTGGGATGGCAATTAGGCAACCACGTAATTGTGTTTTGTTGATTGATGCTAAATTAGTCGTTTGCTTGCTTGAACCAGCAAAATAATCTCTAGCTGAAGGCCCATTCAGGAACATCTCTAACCAAGACTCATCCTGTTCTTGAAGAAACTTTCTAGCCTTAAACACATGGTTCTGGTGTGCGACATATGGCATTTCATCTGCCCAAATTGCTGTACGACCAACCTTATCCCAGTCACCTCCTTCAGTAATCAGAAGATCACCAGTCAAAACCTGATATTTTTCAACTTCATCAATAGGAAGCTCAACTGACTTAATGCCTGTCACATCAACATACCCACGTTGAACGTTGGCAACACTTAAATAAGGCACTGTAGTTAATGCTCTGTTTATTAATTTCCGGCCTTTCGTTATCCCACTTTGGATATCAACAATATCTTCAAAGCGACACCACGCCCATCCTTGCGGTAGCTCAAACGGCTTTTCGTCTTCGCTGATCGCAGGCAGCGGTTTATCTTTTTTAATTTTCTTCTCTTTGACCAACAGCGCTTTTTTGGCGGCGATGCGCTCCAGCAGGGCGGAGGCGGGTTCATCGCTTGGGTCTTGCGGTACCAGCTTGCCCATTACCGCCAGTTGCAGGGTCGTCTGTTTCAAGGCGTCGATACTGGCCTCGGTGGTAAAGAGGGTATCGAAGTGAGTGCTTAACCGCGCCCAATTTTGCGCCAACTCGTCGGCGTCGATACAGTCTGTCAGTGTAGCGAGCAGGGTCTCCACCAGCATCTGATGGGCTGCCAGCTGAGATTCGCTGCGCTGCTCCAACTGGTCGCAGAGGGCCATAAGCTCAACCACTTTGGCAACGATGCGCTGTTGTTCCTCAGCAGGAGGTATGGGGATTTTTATGGCATTTGCCCTAACAATTGTTAAGGTATGTACTGTTGTGCCCATACTCCCATCATGTATTTGCTCAATCCAACATGGGCTACGGAAAAATAAGTCAAGGTAGTTAGGCTGAAGATTAAATATGTTTTTAAATATCAAGACGCTAGCATCTTTGAAATAGAATCTATCATGTTCCATAACAACGTATGGGATACCGATAGTTCCAACTCCAGTCAACATGACATCATTTTTTTCAGGCACTGTCCCACTAGAGATTAACTCATCATAAAGACGCTCAGATATAAAAAGTTCATTATCACACATACCAAACTTAGATAACTGAACGATCTCACGGGTTCTAAAAAATGGTACGCCAGTAGCTACCCAGTCCTTCTTGTTCACTCGGCTACTAGATGTGATAACGCCTAATGAGCCTAGTGTTACCCACTCCCATCCTTCCGGCAGTTCAAACTGCTTATCTTGCTCACTAATTTGCGGTAATGCCTTGGGCTTTTTAATCTTGCCCTCTTTCACTAGCCGCCCCATTTCGGCTGCAATTCGTTCCAACAGCACGGAGGCCGGTTCATCGCTGGGGTCTTGCGGTACCAGTTTGCCGCGCACGGCCAGCTCCAGGATCAACTCACGCAGCTTTTTGATGCCGGAGAGTTCCAGCTTGCTGTTGCTGCCACGCCCGGCACTGCTTTTCGGGCGCACCGCCGCAGTCCAGAGATCCAGATGGTCGGTAATCAGATTCTCGATTGCCATTATGCCTGTCCCTCCTGCTTGGCAGTGCCCTTACCTAAAGCATCACCGAGAATGGTTTTAAGTTGGTCACGCAGGGTCTGGATTTCAGCCTGCTCTGCGGCATAGCGCGCCAGCAGCTCGTCAGGGTCATGGCTTATCTGCTCACCGACATGGGGGTTTTTGATATCGAGGTTGAAGTTACGGGCCACAATCTCGTCAATGCTGACCTTCCAGGCTTGTTCGTTCTCAACCCGGGCAGCAAAGCCGTCCGCCTCATCGCCCCACCAGGCAATCTCGGCGTCAAACTCCTCGAACTTCATCGGCTTGGTTTTGCTGTAGTTCTTCACCCCAGCCGGATAGGGGTGCTCGTAGAACCAGACATCCTTGGTGGGCTGGCCCTTGGTGAAGAAGAGGATATTGGTCTTGATGCCGGTATAGGGGGCAAACACGCCGTTGGGGAGCCGCACTATGGTGTGCAGGTTGCACTCGCTGGTGAGCAGTTGCTTGATCTTGGTTTTGACCCCTTCGCCAAACAGGGTGCCATCGGGCAGCACCACGGCAGCGCGACCGCCCTTGCCATTTGTTGCCGGGGCAAGGACTTCGATAATCAGCTGCAGGAACAGGTCGGCGGTCTCGCGGGTGCGCAGATCGGCGGGGAAGTTCTGCTCGATGCCATCCTCTTCGGTGCCGCCAAAGGGCGGGTTGGTGAGGATCACATCGATATCGCTATCCCAGCTCGACAGCGGCTTGTCGAGGGTATTGCCGTGGCGGATCTGCACCGGCACCTCGATACCGTGGAGCATCATATTGGTGGTGCAAAGGAGGTGAGGCAGTTGCTTCTTCTCAACCCCCAGGATCTGCTGCTGCAGAGTCTGATGGTCGGCTGAGGTCTCGACATAGTGCTCTTTGACATGGTCGAAGGCGCAGGCGAGAAAGCCGCCGGTACCGCAGGCCGGGTCCATGATCCGCTCGCCGAGTTTGGGGTCGATGCGGTTCACCATAAAGCGGGTGACGGCGCGGGGGGTGTAGAACTCGCCCGCGTTACCGGCGCTTTGCAGGTCGCGCAGGATCTGCTCGTAGATATCGCCAAACAGGTGGCGTTCGCTGCTGTCGGTAAAGTCGATCTCGTTGAGCTTATTGATCACCTGCTTGAGCAGGGTGCCGTTCTTCATGTAGTTGAAGGCATCGCTGAACGCCTCTTTCACCACATAGCCACGGGGGTTGAGATCGATATTGGCAGGCTGGTTTTTCAGGCTGTCGAACAGGTCATTGTTGACGAAATCGAGCAGGGCATCGCCAGTCAGCCCTTCGCTATCGGCCGCCCAGTTACGCCACAGGAAGCGCTCGGGGATGGGGCAGCGATAGTTATCCTGCTCAAACTCCAGCTCCTCTTCCTGGGCGTCGAACACTTTCAAAAACAGCAGCCAGGAGAGCTGGCCGAGGCGTTGGGCATCACCGTCGATACCGGCGTCCTTGCGCATTATGTCCTGAATGGATTTGATGACTGAGCTGATGGATGACATGGGATTCTCTGCTTTTTACAAAAATGGTGACGAATACAGGGGCGAATGCGTCAGGAGTATCGATAAAACAAGCGGCCATCATTGGAATGGCCGCATGGTAGTTCAGAAGCAGTCAGGTCGTCAGGCGCTCTGCTGCTCACGGTAAATTTCTTGCTCCAGTTCGGTGATGGCCTGCTCGAACTGTTTGGGGCCACCAAAACCCTTCTTGGCCAACTCAAGCGGACGACCCAGCTCGGTAAAGGGGGCGACTTTTAGCGCATCCTTGGTCTCAATCTCCACAACTCCCTGATCGGCATACTTGTCGAGCAGACTGGTAAGCACCTGCTGGGCGGTATCGTTGTACTTGGTGAAGTAGTTGCGCTTTTTGACGTTGTTGGCCCGCTCACGGCGGGTCAGTGGCGGCTGATCGTATACCACATGGCAGATAAGGTCGAACGGGTCGAGCTCCTTGCCCACTTCCTGCTCCAACACCTCCCACAGCACGCCCGCCTGAGCCAATTCATCCATGATGGCTTGCTTGCGTTCGGCGGCTTGCCAGCGTTTGGTGAAGGCATCGAGGGTGGCAAACTCTTTGAGCAGGGTCTTCTTGGTGTAGTCCCTGAAGGATTCGGTCACCAGCTTGCCATCGGCATCGTAATACTGCACCCGCTCAGCGATGACGCTGACCGCCACGCCGTTGACATAATACTTGCTGACCCCGGGCTCGGGGCCACCCAGCGGGCCTGCGCCCTGACCCCCTGCGCCACTCTGGCCACCATCACTACCGGTTGTGTAAGTGCCGGGTTGTTCATCTACCCCGGGGGCAAACGGATCGCCATGGTCGCCGGGTTCATCGGCAGGCAGTGGATCGGCGCCATCGATGATATCGCCCAAGCCTTCATCCGGATTGTTGATGTCTGCCGGTTTGACCACCATGACGCGCTCCGGCTCACCGTCGAAACGGGGATCGGCAAACAGCTCGGTGGCCTTCTTGAAGTCGAGAATGGTGAACCAGAGCTTGCCGTACTTGTCGTCAATGCGGGTGCCACGGCCGATGATCTGCTTGAACTTGGTCATGGACTGGATGTTTTGGTCCAGCACCACCAGCTTGCAGGTTTTGGCATCGACGCCGGTGGTCATCAGCTCGGAGGTAGTAGCGATGACCGGATAGGGCTTTTTCGGGTTGATGAAGTTGTCGAGCTGGGCTTTGCCAAGGTCATCATCGCCGGTGATTTTCATCACATACCGATCATCTTTCAGCATCTGCTCGGGGTTAAGGTTCGCCAGCGCCCGTCGCATCCGGTCGGCATGATCGATGTCGTTGCAGAACACGATGGTCTTGGCCATCGGGTCGGTTTTCTTGAGGTAGTTGGTGATGGTTTCGGCCACCAGCTGGGTACGCTCGTCGATCACCAGGGTGCGGTCAAAATCCTTCTGGTTATAAATACGGTCTTCAATCAGGTTGCCCTGTTTGTCCATCTGCCCTTTGGTGGGACGCCACCCCTGCAGATCGACATCGATATCGACCCGCACCACCTTGTAGGGGGCAAGAAAGCCATCTTCGATTCCCTCTTTGAGGGAGTAGGTATAAACAGGGTCACCGAAGTAATCGGTACTGGAGACGGTCTCGGTCTCTTTGGGCGTGGCGGTGAGACCAATCTGGGTAGCCGATGAGAAGTATTCGAGGATCTCGCGCCAGGCGCTGTCTTCAGCGGCACTGCCCCGATGGCACTCATCCACCACGATCAGGTCGAAGAAATCAGGGGAGACCTGCTTGAAGGCTTTCTGTGACTCTTCCGGCCCGGTGAGCGCCTGATAGAGGGCAAGGTGGATCTCATAGGCGGGGTCGATCGTGCGCCCGGTGACCTTGGTCATGGCCGAGCCAAAGGGCTGAAAATCATTGATCTTGGTTTGATCTACTAGAATGTTGCGATCGGCCAGAAACAGGATGCGCTTCTTGGCGCCCGCCTTCCACAAACGCCAGATGATCTGGAATGCGGTGTAGGTCTTGCCGGTGCCGGTGGCCATCACCAGCAATACCCGATCCTCATCTTTCGAGATGGCTTCTACGGTCTTGTTGATGGCCTGCAGCTGATAATAGCGGGGAGATTTGCCGCTGCCATCCGAGTAATAGTCCTGACTGATGACAGGCAACTGTGCCTGGGTGTAACCCTTCCAGGTGCAGAGTTTGTCCCAAAGCTGGCCGGGGCTGGGGAAGTCCTCCAGCGCGATCTCGGATTCCAGCTTGGCCGGATTGGTCTTGTCATGAAATACGAAGCCATCGCCGTTGCTGGCAAATACGAACGGCACATCCAGCAGACGGGCATAATCGAGCCCCTGTTGCATCCCCTTGCCAATCTCATGCTTGTTGGCTTTGGCCTCGATCACCGCCAGTGGCAAGCCCATCTTGTGATAGAGCACGATATCGGCCGATTTGACCTTTTTGCGTGCCGCCATCTGGCCGCGAACCACCACCTTGCCATCCCGCAGCTTCACCTCTTGGCGAACCTGGGTCAGGTCATCCCAACCCGCCGCCTTGATGGCAGGCAGCAGGTATTTCGAAATGATGTCGGCTTCGGTAAGGGTTGCTTTGTTGATCTCGGCCATGAGCACTCTTCCGGTCGGGGGACAATATTGCTCAAGATTCTCTCATAAATTCAGCCGGGTTTTATTGATTTCAGACTCATAAAGCAACATGGGGTGCTGCTCTTGATGGCATGCCTTCTGGCCAAGGATACGTCTGGCAATGGCATAACTAGGTCGTAGTGAATGCTTGTTGAAGGGCATCGCTTGAGTTAGTCCCATCGCAAGTCAGCCGGTTTGGCTCTCGCTGAATGCAGAGGCCAAGATTCCAGATAGATAGGAATCCGCCCCCCATATTTCAGCACACCAGAGTCCATCATCCCTTCAAACAAGATGACCAATATTCCAGAGAGAAAAACAGCACGAAATTTCCAGATAGATAGGAAGTCTTCGATCAGGATTCCACATAACTCGTTCTGAACAGGCATTCCACTATGTGGAAAATTCGCACCACTTTTCCAGATAGATAGTTATGTGGAAAGAAACTGGACGGGAATTGGTTGGGAATGACAGTGTTCATTCCATGGCTCCACATCCTGCGTGATTCCACGCAATCATGTTTGTTACGAGCGAACAAACTTCAATACTTTCAT
Organism: Aeromonas sp. QDB23; assembly: GCF_027707745.1. NCBI lineage: Bacteria > Pseudomonadati > Pseudomonadota > Gammaproteobacteria > Aeromonadales > Aeromonadaceae > Aeromonas > Aeromonas sp. QDB23. Next base: position 1,039 of record NZ_JAPCJA010000012.1, on the reverse strand, counting down.
TGCGTTGTTGATTTTTTCCTGAGCGAAGTCCATGGTGATATGGAGTTTGGTCACACGATCACCTGATTGCATCCTTTATCCGTTACACCTGAGGCCATCACCATGAACAGCATCGTCATCCTGATCCTCCTGTTTTCATTCCTGATAGGGTTTGGCGCCTTTGCTGCGTGGCTGTATATCGAGAAGCGCCGCATGGGTGCCTCGGATAAATGACCCGCTATTTTGCTGAACGGACCTCTTTTGCCACGCACGAAATCAGATGGCGGGAGCAGCCCAACATTTCCTGGATCACCGAGTAGCTGTGTCCGGTGCTCAACAACTGTGCGATGTGCTGACGCTTCTTTTCATCTTTCTGGCGACCGCGATATTTCCCCTCATCCCTGGCCTTGGCAATACCCTGCTGTTGCCTGCGTCGGCGATCTTCGTAGTCTTTGCGAGCGACGGCTGCCAGCATATCCAGCAGCATGCCATTTACAGCCTGTAAGATTGCGCTGGTGAACTCGGAGCGGCCGTCCCCCTGTAATGCCACCCAGGAAGTCGGAAGTTCAGGAGAAACGATGGAGAGCTGTTTCTGGGCCAACAACTGCTTCAGTGTTTGCCAATCTGTCTGATTGAGACGGGCCAGACGATCAATCTGCTCTACCAGCACAATGTCACGATCTGCTGCGTCGCGGATCAGCCTCATAAGCTCAGGCCTGTCCAGCGTCGCCCCCGACTCATTCTCCACATAGAAACTGGCAATCTGATGGGCATGCTCAGCAGCAAAACCAATCAGCAGCTCTCGTGCCCGCTCAGCATCCTGTTCCACTGTCGATGCACGTAAATACGCCCGTATGAACATTGAAACCCCCATCAGTCTGTTTAAAATGGTTCCTGATTATTGGTTCAATATAAGTGGTTTCAATATGATTTTCGAGAGGGTATTAAGTGGTTTTTATGGGGTATACCTTTTTAGAACCACCTGTCATTTTCAGAAGACGACTGCACCAGTTGATTGGGCGTAATGGCTGTTGTGCAGCCAGCTCCTGACAGTTCAATA
>NZ_JAPCJA010000011.1:0-97731 GCF_027707745.1 Aeromonas sp. QDB23 | reverse complement strand
ACAGTTTTGGGAAAAACGAGGATAACGCTTTTCAGTATCTCGACAGGGATAACTTACTTTACCATCGGTTATCCCTTTTAGCCGCACAAATTTTAGCCATGGCTTTTCAGGAAGTCAGGGCTATCAGAATGGCCTTAGAAAGCCTAGTCAAAGAGCTGTCACGAGAACACCGTTAGCTTAGCGTACGATTTTTTCCGAATTCTGCGGTTCCCCCTTCTTGCCGCTGCCGCCGCCAAACTGGTGGCCGACCACGCCACCCAGCGCCGCGCCGACCACGGTGCCGAGGATCTTGTGCTCATCCTGTACCGGCTTGCGGTGAGTCACGGTGACATTGCGACACTCCTGTCTGGGGGTCTTGATGGTCTCGGTGATCGGCTTGCTGGCGATCACCTCGGCAAAGGTGGGCTGTGGCGTAAAGAGGGAGCCACTGGCTGCCGCCGAGAGCGCCAGGGCCGAGGCGATGCCAATACCGATACCGGCCATCATGGATCTGTTCATTTTATGGTTCTCCTGCATACCCATACGGGCTGTTCCAATCTGGTGCCATCTTGTCATAACCGGTTGGCCGGACAAGGCGAGGGGGGCGGCTCTGCGACAACTGCTGGCAAGGTCAAAAAATAGCCACCCAGAAAAAGTGTCTGGCTTTGGCGACAATGCGCTGAAAGTGACCAGTTTCCGGCGCGTGGCGGGCTCTGTTAGTGCAACAAGGAGCAATTCGAGTCGCATTTTGCAATGACATTCGCGGGCAGAAGGCAAGAGCGGCAAAATGCTGACGACTGTTGGTCAGGCATTTGCCATGAAAGCGGATATCAGTGGTCCGGGATCGGCGCCAACTGGTTGATAAATGGCTATAGCCCCCTTGAGCAGATGCCGATAAGAGATTACGGCAAGCATTTTGCTTTGATTAAGTGGCAGGCAAGGGTGAACGGGTTGGCAGACAGCCGCGTAAGACCTGATATGAAGATGTTCGCCGAGGTCACCGGATCAACGAGGGGGAGATATGTCAATGTTACCCAGCTGGATCACCCCGGCCATCCAGGCCAACATCATCACGGCGCAGCAGGCCGAACGTCTGCTCTCATCCCTCTACCGGCCCCTAGCTGAGCAGGGAGAGGAGCTTCCCGCCGATATCGCTGACATCAGCCTCAAACTCTACTGCTTCCGCCAGCAGGGGCGGGTACGCCACTAAAGCTGAATAAAAACACCCCGCGCCAGGCACGGGGTGTTGTCACTCATGTATTACCGCGTCAGCTGGCCTATCAGGCCATCATCACTTGCGCTACCAGCATCAGGGCGCCAAATCCCAACACAAAGCCCACCATGGGCAGCACGAACTTGACCCACTTGTTGAACTGGATGCCGAGCATCTGCAGAGTGACCAGCACCAGTCCGGTGGGGGCCAGGAACAGCATGGCGTATTGCCCCCAGTTGTAGGCCGACACCACGATATAGCGCGGGATCATCACGGTATCCGCCAGCGGCGCCATGATGGGCATGGAGAGCACCGCCAGCCCCGACGAGGAGGGCACCACCAGCCCCAAGAGGGTGAACACCAACATCTGTGCCACCGCGAACACGGCGCCGTGCATGCCGGAGACCAGATCGGAGGCGTATGCCAGAATGGTGTCCGAGATCATCCCCTGATCCAGCACCAGATTGACCCCCCGTGCCAGCCCGATGATAAGCGAGACCGCCACCAGCTCCGACGCCCCCTGAGTGAAGGCCTCGACCGCCTCTTTCTCTTTGAGACCCGAGATAAAAATGATGATGATGGCGATGGTCAGGAAGGAGGCCGCCATCTGCGGGAACCACCAACCCGCCATGGAGACGCCCCACACCATCAGCGGGAAGGCGAGGATAAACAGGGTCAGAATGATCTTGCGGCGCAGGGTGAAGGGCACCCCTTCGTCCATAGAGCCCTCTTTGAGAAAACGGGCGCGAAAGCTCCCTCTGTCCTCATAGGTGTAGGAGAAGGCCGGGTTGGCCTTGATCTTCTTGCAATACCAGTAGAGATAACCGATCACCACCAGGGTGCCCACCAGACAGCCAACGGCGCGAAAGATCAGTCCCTCGGTAAAGGGAATGCCGGCGGCGTTGGAGGCGATCACCACCGAGAAGGGGTTGATGGTGGAGAAGGTGGTGCCCATGGAGGCGGCGAGGAAGATGGCCCCTACGCAGACGATGGAGTCATAGCCGAGCGCCAGAAAGATGGGCACTAGTATGGGGTAGAAGGCGACCGCCTCTTCCTCCAGTCCGCAGGTGGTGCCTCCCAGCGCCATCACCAAGCAGACCAGCGCCACAAACAGGAACTCGTTGCCCCGGGTCTTGTGTGAGAGGGCGACCAGCCCTGCACTGAAGGCACCGGTCTTGTTGATGACGCCGATCAGCCCCCCCAGCACCAGAATGAAGACGATAATATCCGCCCCCTCGATGGTGCCCTTGACCATGCTGACCGCCACGTCACCGAGCCCCTTGGGTGCCTGCTCCAACCGGGCATAGGTGCCGGGAATGGCGATGGGTTTGCGGATGGTTCCGTTGGTAAATTGTTCCACCGCAATATTGATATTGAGTTTTGCCAACGCGTCCTGAGTGGCGGGTATGCGGCTAATGTCACCCTGTGGGCTATTGACCATCAGGCTTTCACTGGCCGGATTATAAGAGAGTTTGGCATAGGCGCCCGCCGGAATTATCCAGGTCAGCGCGATGGCCAGCAACATAATAAGAAACAGAATAGTAAACGCAGTGGGGAATTGTCTGCGTGGCTTGGTATTCGGCACGGCACACATAAAATGCTCCTTGATAAAGCAGGTTTGGGCTCGGCGGAATATCGGGTCGATAGGGTTTCTGCGTCATATATCTCGAATACGCAAATTCACTGTGGATTGCGTAGTGATTGGCGAGAAATCTGGCCTGATATTGAACATCCGGTAGATTGTTTCACGCTGTAACCGTAACCCGTGCGCGGTGGGATGAACATGGCGCAGTGCTCGCTTTATGGGATGGCTCACAGAATATATTTGTCACAAGTTTGACAGCTGGTATTAAATGAACAGCATTATGCAATAATTATTTCAGTTCACGACCTACGTAACTGGCCTTAAATAAAAATCATGAAAATAGTGTGCTTCGAGATGAATGAAATATCAGATAAGACGTTTTTGATTCAATAATAATCAGGTGTCGTCAGTTTTCGCTATTCGCCAAAAACAGCCTGTGAAAAAAATGGCACGCTTTCCCGTAATGAAATATTTGTTTGCAACGAAGAGCGGGGGGCCCGTTTGACGGGAGGCTACCCCCCCTCTAAGACGTTTTGCTAATACCTGCCGCCACAGGCTCACTGTTAGGCTGTCATCCCCATAAGAGACCAGCGACGGGCAGGATGCCCATGTCGCTTGTTGATCTCTGAATGATCCCGAAACAGCCCGTTGTGTGCCACCCGTGAGGAAGGAACCTGATGACAGTGCAGAATATCTATGAGCGTGACCTTGCCAAAACCGCCGCCAATTTCGAGGCCCTGACCCCCATCAGCTTTTTGGGGCGGGTGGAGCGGGTCTATTCCGACTATCCGGCGCTGATCCACGGTTCGCTGCGCCAGAGCTGGGGCGAGACCGCCCGCCGTTGCCGTCAGCTTGCCTCGGCCCTGCGGCTTAGCGGCATCGGGGAGGGGGATACCGTCTCCATCGTTGCGCCCAATATTCCGGCGATGTTTGAAGCGCACTTCGGGGTGCCGATGAGCGGCGCCGTGCTCAACACCATCAATACCCGGCTCGATGCCGAGTCGATGGCCTTTATCTTCCAGCATGCCCAGAGCAAGGTGGTGCTGGTGGACAGGGAGTTTGGCCCTGTGGTGCGCAAGGCGCTGGATCTGCTGGAGAGCCAACCGTTGGTCATCGCCATCGACGATCCCCTCTACCGGGAAGGGGCGCTTGTCAGCGAACTGACCTATGAGGCCTTTATGGCCACTGGTAACGGCGATGAGCCCGGCTGGTTACCAGAGGATGAGTGGCAGGCTATCTCCCTTAACTACACCTCCGGCACCACCGGCAATCCCAAGGGGGTGGTCTATCACCATCGCGGTGCCCACCTCAACGCCATCAACAATGTGCTCTCCTGGGAGCTGCCCAAACACCCCGTCTATCTCTGGACGCTGCCGATGTTTCACTGCAACGGCTGGTGCTTCCCCTGGACGCTGGCGGCCACCGCTGGGGTGAGTGTCTGCCTGCGCCATGTGCAGGCGGCCGCTATTTATGACGCGCTGCACGAGCACAAGGTGAGCCACTTTTGCGCGGCGCCCATCGTGCTCAATATGCTCAACAATGCCGATCCGGCGCTCAAGCAGGGGCTGGATCACCCCATCAAGGTGATGACTGCCGGCGCTGCGCCGCCCGCCACCGTGATTGCCGGCATGGAGGCGATGGGGATCGCCGTGACCCACGTCTATGGCCTGACCGAAACCTATGGCCCCTGCGTGTTGTGCGAACCGCAAAGAAGCTGGCAAGGACAGGATGCAACAACGCTGTCGCGTCTCAAGGCACGGCAGGGCGTCGCATCCCCTCTGCAGGGGGAGATGCGGGTGGTTCATCCGGTCAGCGGCGAATCGGTGGCCAAAGATGGCAAATCCATGGGCGAAATCGTGCTGCGCGGCAATGTGGTGATGAAGGGCTATCTGAAAAATCCCGCGGCCAGCGCCGAGGCGATGGCGGAGGGGTGGTTTCGCAGCGGTGATCTGGCGGTGTGGCACCCGGATGGCTATGTGGAGATCAAGGACAGATCCAAGGACATCATCATCTCCGGTGGCGAGAATATCTCCAGTCTGGAGGTGGAAGATGTGCTCTATCGCCATCCCGATGTTGACGAAGCGGCGGTGATCGCCATGCCCGATGAGACATGGGGAGAGGTGCCCTGCGCCTTCGTGAAACTGAAAGAGGGGCGAGAAACCACCCAGGCGGAGCTGATAGCCTTTTGCCGCGAGCAGATGGCCCACTTCAAGGCCCCCAAGCGCATCATCTTCACCCCCTTGCCGAAAACCTCTACCGGCAAGGTGCAAAAGTTTGTGCTGCGCAAACAGCTGGGATAGCGCTCAACAAGCTCCGTGACAGCGCCAGCGGGGCCCATCGATGTGAGGGAGAACAGCAGGAGAATGGAGGGTCGCAGGCCCTCCCGTCGTTTGGCTAGCCTGCCTTGCAGGCAACGCAATTGCGGCCAGTCTGCTTGGCCTGATAGAGCAGCTGATCGGCGCGGGCGTAGAGGCTCTCCATCAGCTCCCCCTCGCTATTTTCCACCAGACCGGCGCTGATGGTCATGATGAGCACATCGCCATTTGGCAGGGGGAGCGGACTTTGCATCACTTGCTGGCGCAACCGTTCGGCCAGACAGGTTGCCGCCGACAGCGTGGTGTTGGGCAGCAAGATGGCAAATTCGTCGCCGCCGATCCGGGCCAGCACATCCTCGCTGCGCAGCACCGACAGCATCACCTTGCCCAGATGGACCAGCGCCTGATCCCCTAGCGGGTGACCGTAGCGATCATTGATGCACTTGAACTGATCCACATCCAGCACCATCAGCACCGAGCTGAGGTGGTGGCGGATGTTCAGGCTGAGGTTCTTCTCGCACATCTCGAAGAAGAAACGGCGGTTGTAGAGGCCGGTAAGGCCATCGCGCACCGACTGCTGGTGGAGTTGCTCCTTGAGCTGGTGCAGTTCGGTAATGTCAGAGGAGATGCCGATCAGGGTCGGGGTGCCATCGGCCAGCAAAAAGGGCACCTTGACCGACCAGTAGTAGTGCTGATTGCCCTCGCTATCGGTCAGCGTCTCTTCCCCGGCTTGCAGCTCACCGGTTTCGAAGACCCGGTTGTCCAACCGCCACAGTTGGCACGCGCTGGCCGCCGGGATCACCTCGTCATCGCGCCGGTTGATGATCTGCTCGGCAGGCAGACCGAGCAGGCCACACACTTTCTGATTGACGTAGAGAAAGTGGTGCAGGCTGTCCTTCATATAGATATGGGCATCGACGTTGGCGAGGACTATCTCCAGCAACTTGTGCTGTTCTGCCAAACGCGTCTCGATCAGCTTGTGCTCGGTGATATCGGTGGAGATGCCGCACAGGCCGATCAGCGTGCCATCCCTGTCATACATGGGCTTCTTTACGGTCCAGTAGACTCGTTTCTCACCTGTGGGTTTGAGATAGTTGACCTCTTCCCGGGCGATGGCGATCTGCTGATCCAGCACCTGTCGATCGTTTTGCTGAATAGCGTTGGATTCCTCAAAGGAAAAAAAAGACGTGTCATCCTGGCCTTGCAGCTCATCGAGAGTACAGCCAAAGAGATCCAGCACCGCCTGATTGGCATAGGTGTAACGGCCATCCAGATCCTTGGTAAAGAGGTAAGCGCCCATCTCGTTAAAGACGGACCTGAGGTGATCCAGCTCATGCTGCAATCGGGTAGAGAAGGGTTCATCCTTCATGGGGCTGGCCATCCTTGGTCATTGTTCCGGGTCGGTTGTATACGGGGCCAATCTGTATCAACTGCTTTAAATTAAGCACTGATCCTCACATATTTCGCGATTATTTCCGCAGCTTCTGCGCCATGTCACACGGTTGTCATCGCTGGTGAGGTCAAAAGAAATCAGCTGAGTCCGTGGCTATTCTGATCTCCCTTCCCCTTATATCGGCCCGGCATCGTGGGCCATCAGCAGAGAAGTTGACCGGCACTCAAATGCACCAGCCCGAGTGGCACAAAGGGCAACAAACAGGTCTTTAATCAAACTGTTTTCACTGTGTCCCTGATATCATCCCTTGCAACGCAACATGGGGAGGTAGGAGATGGCAGTGGCACCGTTTAAATGGGATGACGCAGTTCAGTGGGACGGGCCGGGGGCCATTGACGGTGTGGTGGAGGAGTTGGCCGGTGATCGGCTGGATCGCGCCCGCTATGCCGAATTTCTGACCAACTACCTTGCCGCCGAAGGCAAGCAGCGCAACTATGTGCTTAACCTCAATGCCGAGTGGGGGGCGGGAAAAACCTGGTTTATCAAGCGCTGGTATATGGAGCTGAAAGCGCACTATCCCACCGTCTATATCGATGCCTGGCAGCAGGACTTTTCTGATGATCCCTTATTGACGGTTATTTCGTCGATTATCGACCAGTTAAAAATGATTGCGGGAAAAGAAAACCCGATTCCAGAAGGAATGCGTCAGCGGCTACTGGGATTATTTAAGGTCGGTGGCAAACTGGTGCTGAAAGCGGCAATCAAAAAAGCAGGTTTGGAGGATGAGGATTTTTCTCTGGAAGGGGAGGATGCCAATCAGCTGGTCGATGCGTTATGTAGCAATCAGAAGGAGCGTTATGAATCTATTCAGTATCTTAAACAAGAGATACTGCAATGGGTGGCAGGCGCTGTTGTTTTAGGTAAAGGAAAGCTGGATTATCCTGCTTTTATTTTGATTGATGAACTGGATCGCTGTCGCCCCTCTTATGCGGTAGAGATGCTGGAGACCATCAAGCATATCTTTGATATTCAGGGTGTAGTATTTGTACTGGCAACAGATACTGAGCAGTTACAGCATGCCATCAAGGTCATTTATGGCGAAGGTTTCGATGCAGAAAGCTATCTTGGGCGATTTTTCCATAGACGATTTACGTTAGGCAGTATCTCTCGGCGAGAGTTCATTCAGCAGGCAATATCAGATAAAAAATTGCAGCTTGAACATGTTAATGTATGGCCAGAGATAACGGATAGCCAAGTATTGGTAAATATATTGACAGCTGTCTGTGATCATTTTTTATTGAGTTTAAGAAAAACAGAACAAGTGCTTGATAGAACGATCGCTTCCATCGTTAATTACGAAGGTTGCACACTAAATCTGATTTTTCTTGTCTATCTGTTCTCTCTATGCGAGAAAAACAATGAAGATTATCGTGCTGTAGCGGATGGCAAAATGCCTACGACAGATAATCATCCTAAGCTGAAAGGGTTTAATGCACTTACAAATGAGTATGGAGAACAATACTTTCAGTGTTTTATAAAGGCTAGGAGTGCTATAGGTTACTACATTGATGTGTCTGATAATGAACGATATATTAATCCATTCAGAGATGCCGAGCATTTAATATCTTTAAGGGAGCTATTAATTATGTCTTACAATAGCATTGTTCATCCGAATTCTGATAGTGGGTATTCTTATCAATTTAATTCGTTAGCGAGAGAGTACTCCAAAAGAAGGCGGGATTTAACTGTGAAAGAGAGTTCTCTTTTGGTAGAAAAAGAATTATCACTATTGGAACGACGTTTAACAACCTATAAGAACTTAGTCGAGCTGGCTGTACATCTTGACTAAATAAAACCGGGAAATCCCGGCTTTATTATCAGTTTATTTATTATGCCGCTCATAAAGTCGCTGCACCACATCCTGTAATCCCAGTCCTTCGTTTTGCAGCAGCACGGTCAGGTGGTAGAGCAGATCGGCGGATTCGTTAATGAGCTCCTCCCGATCCTTGGCCATGGCGGCCAGCGCTACCTCGACACCTTCTTCACCGACCTTCTGGGCGATGCGCTTGGTGCCTTTACCGTAGAGGCTGGCGGTGTAGCTGGTGGCCGGATCGGCCCCTTTGCGGGCGGCCAGCACCTGCTCCAGTTCAGCCAGAAAACCGAGGGGCGGCACCGGGTGACCATGGAAGCAGGAGGTTGTCCCCTTGTGGCAGGTGGGGCCGACGGGGTTGGCGGCGATCAGCAGGGAGTCCTGATCGCAGTCGGTGCTGATGGCCACGAGTTTGAGCACATTGCCCGAGCTTTCACCCTTGGTCCAGAGCCGCTGTTTGCTGCGGCTAAAGAAGGTGACCTGACCGGTAGCCAGGGTCTTTTCCAGCGCCTCGCGGGTCATAAAGCCCTGCATCAGCACCTCGCCGCTGGCGGCGTGCTGGACGATGGCGGGGATCATGCCGTCGCACTTAGCCCAGTCGAGCTGTTTAATTAATGAGCTGGAATTATGCACGGGAATCGGCTCCTCTATTATCAGACCGGCACTCAGGGCGGGGGATCATGGCGCATTTGCACTTAGCCCAGTCGAGCCGCTCCACGAGCGGGATCTGGTTTGCAATCTCTTGATTATTCACGGATGGCGACTCCTTCATTTTTCAGCCAGCGTTTCAATTCGGGAATGGGGATAAGGCCCTTGTGGAACACCGAGGCGGCCAGCGCTCCGTCCACATCGGCGAGGGTAAAGGCATCGCGAAAGTGCTCCATGGCACCGGCGCCGCCGGAGGCAATCAGCGGCACCTTGCAGACGCTGCGCACCAGTTTGAGCTGCTCGAGATCATAACCCTGGCGCATGCCGTCCTGATTCATCACGTTCAGCACGATTTCGCCCGCGCCGCGTTTTTGCACCTCCTGCACCCAGTCGAGGGTGTGCCAGGCGGTGGTGCGGGTGCGGCTCTCGTCACCGGTAAACTGTTTGACCTGATAGTGGCCCGTTTCGGCATCGAAGTAGGAGTCGATCCCCACTACCACACACTGCACGCCAAAGCGCTCGGCCAACCGGCTGATGAGGGTCGGATCGGCCAGCGCCGGGGAGTTGATGGAGACCTTGTCGGCACCAAATTCGAGGATCTGGCGGGCATCCTCCACGCTTTTGATGCCACCGGCGACGCAGAAGGGAATATCGATCACCTCCGCCACCCGGCTTACCCAGCTCTTGTCTACCACCCGCTCGTCGCTGGAGGCGGTGATGTCATAGAACACCAGCTCGTCAGCCCCCTCCTCGGCGTAGCGGCGCGCCAGCTCGACAATGCCGCCCATCACCTCATGATTTCGAAATTGCACTCCCTTGACCACCACGCCATCTTTGACGTCGAGACAGGGGATAATACGCTTTGACAACATGCTCGTTGCTCCATGTAACGCACGGTTAAAACATCATGTTTGCCGACTGACTTCCAGGTCAGGCGGGTAACGCCAATGACATGCTTTCACAGCGGGATCCGTTGTGGAAAAAGACGCGGTTTGAGGTGCGTGCTTGCCGGGGGAACCACCACTATATGCATGACTTTATTCAGTGATTCAACCCTTTATCCCTCTTTGTCGTCCCGGATGGGCGGCCACTGGTCACCTTGGCCGTCACATCGTCGCCGTGGAGGGCGCGCAGGGTCAGCAGGGCCGCATCGAAGTCGAAGCCTCGCAGTTGCCTTGCCAGCAAGGGGCCTTTGGGGCCCAGGCTTACCAGCAGGCTGTCGGCATGCTGTTCGAACAGGGGGATAACGGCCGTGTCGCTTTGCAGCAGCAGTCCTTCCATCTGGCGCAACCACTGTTGCTGCTGATGGTGACTGGCCGGAGAGGCGGCCTTGGCAGGTTCGGTTTCTACATCCCCCAGTTGCCGGGTCAGTTGGGCTAGTAGCGAAGAGATCTGCGCCATCAGCTCACCCCGGGTGTCGGGAGACCGGGCAAGGGCATGTTCGAGCTGCAAAGCAAGGTCGGCCAGCGTCGTCAGCCCCAGGGTACCGGCAACGCCGCGCAATGTGTGCACCAGTCGGCGGGCAGCCTGTTGATCCTGTGCTTGCAGCAACCGGGTCAATTGCGCCATATCCTGGCTGTGTTCCAGCGTGAAATGGCGCAACAAGGCGAGGTATTTCGGCTGATTGCCCTGCAGGCTGGCGAGTCCGGCGGCGAGATCCATCCCCGGCAAGCTCTGCAGCCTGACGAGCGGGGGCAGCAGGGGGTCGCTGGCCGCTTGTCGAGTCTCTTGAAGGGGTGAGGCGGCCGCGGGCAACCAGAGCCGCAGCGCCTCGAACAGTTTGGCCGGGGTCACGGGCTTGGCGATAAAGTCATTCATGCCTGCCGCCTCGCACGCCTTGCGATCTTCTTCATAGGCGCTGGCGGTGAGTGCCAGAATAGGCACCTTGTCCCAGCCTAGCAGGGCCCGGATGGCACGGGTGGCACTGTAGCCATCCATCAGCGGCATCTGGATGTCCATCAGGATGAGATCGAAAGGGTGCTGGCTGACACGTTCCAGTGCTTCCTGACCATTGACTGCGGTTTCAATCACCAGCCCGCTGTTGTTGAGCAGCTCCAGAACCACCTCGCGGTTGATGGCGTTGTCCTCCACCAGCAACACCCTCGCATGGTTGGCAAAATAGATCGTCTGTTGCACCGTCTGCTCAAGGGGGGCGGGTTGTTGTGGCTCACCGCGCCCCGGGGACAGCCGGGCAGTAAACCAGAAGAGGCTGCCCTTGCCCGGTGTGCTGCTGACACCCACCTCGCCCCCCATCAGGGCGGCTAGCCGACTGGTAATGGCGAGCCCGAGTCCGGTACCGCCGTATTTGCGGGTGGTGGAGACATCGGCCTGCTCGAAGGCCTGAAACAGCTTTTTCCGTTGCTCCTTGCTGATACCGATGCCGGTATCCTCCACTTCAAAGCGCAGCAGATAGCCGCTTGGCAGCGGTTGCTGTACCCGCACTCGCAGGGTGATTGACCCCTGCTCGGTAAACTTGATGGCGTTGGCGGCATAGTTGAGCAGTGCCTGGCGCAGTCGGGTGATATCGCCATGAACCCAGGCGGGGGTGTCACCGATGTCGATGATGATGGTGAGCCCCTTGGCTCTGGCCTGCTCGCTCATCAGGGCACTGACGTTGTCCAGCATGGCTGTGAGGGAGAAATCGTCCAGCTCCAGCGCCAGTTTGCCCGCGTCTATCTTGGAGAGATCCAGGATGTCATTGATGATGCTGAGCAGGTGTTGGGCGGCGTTGTCGATTTTTTCCAGCCGTTCATGCTGGGTGCCGTCGGGGGTATCTCGCTTGAGCAGGTAGGTGAGACCCAGGATGGCATTCATGGGGGTGCGAATTTCGTGACTCATGTTGGCAAGGAAGGCACTCTTGGCGCGGTTGGCACTCTCCGCGCGTTGGTGAGCCTGCGCCAGCTGCAAGGTGCGCTCATTGACCATCTCTTCCAGATGGTAGCGGTATTGATCCAGCTCCTCGCCGAGCTGTTTTTTCTCCGTGATGTCGGCCTGCACGGTGACAAAGTGGCTGATCTCGCCGTTCTCCTGACGGATGGGGGAGACGGTGGCCAGCACCTGATAGTGGGAGCCGTCCTTGCGTCGGTTGATAAACTCACCGTGCCAGCGCTGACCATGCTTGATGGCATCCCACAGGGCCACATAGGTCGCCTGCGGGGTGAGCCCCGATCGCAGCAGAGAGGGGGTCTGGCCTATCACTTCGCTCTTCTGATAGCCGCTGGCGGCAAGGAAGGCGGCATTGACATACTCGATGCGAGAGTCGATATCGGTGATAAAAACGCCGTCAGGGCTCTGCTCCAGCGCCAGCGAGAGCTGGCGCAACTGTTGCTCGGCCTGTTTGCGCTCGGTGATGTCTAGGTGTATGCCCAGCAGGCGTAGCGGTTGCTGTTGTGCATCCCGATAGACGCTGCCCTTGCTGCTGATCCAGCGTACGCTGCCATCTGGCAGCAAAATACGAAATTCGAGATCCAGCGGGCGGGGCGGTTGGGGCAGTTGGGCCAACAGCGCGGCGATGCGGGGTTGATCATCGGGATGCAGACAGGCTTGCCAGTCATTGAAATGGCCGAGTTGTTCCACGCTGCGGCCATAGAGACGGGCGCATTCGGCCGAGAAGAAGATCCTGCCGCTCGGGATCTCCCACTCCCAGATACCTGCATGGGCCCCTTCCTGCGCCATCAGCAGCCGCTGTTCGCTTTCCCGCAGGGCGGCGCTGGTACTTTCGGCCTTGATACGGGCGCTGATGGCATCATCCATCAGATTCAGCGCCGCCAGACGGGCACGGCGCTGGGTATCGAGCGCCAGTTGCTGATTATGCAGCAACTGCTGCTCGGCCAGCTTGCGCTCGGTGATGTCCTGCACGGTGCCATACAGCTCGACGATGGTGCCGTCACTGTTGCGCAGCGCCGCTCCCCGGGCAATGATCCAGACAGATCCTTCGTGCTCGTGGAGCACCTCGGCGTCGCACTCGTAGGGCTGACCGTCTTGCAGGCAGCGTTCTACGGCCTGGGAAATAGCGCGCCATCCTTCCTGACTGAAATACTTTTTCACTTCCGGATAGATGGCTGGCGGCAGCGCGGGATCTCGGCCATAGATGCGGTAGATCTCCTGCGACCAGAAATGGGTATCGTCGGCAATGTGCCAGCGCCAGTTGCCTATCTTGGCCAGGTGCTGGGATTCACGCAAGATCACCTCGTTGCGGCGCAGGGCCTCTTCGGTCTCCTTGCTCTGCTGATTATCCTCGATGATGGAGATGAAATAGTCTGGCTCGCCGTTGAGATCCCTGACCAGCGCCACTGTCAGGGTGACCCAGAGTACCTCGCCGCCCTTGCGCAGGTAGCGCTTCTCCAGGGTGTAGTGGGGGCGTTTCCCCGCCAGCATCTGGGCCACATAGGACTGGTCGATGAACAGATCGTCCGGATGAGTGACCTGCTGAAACGTCATGTTCATCAACTCGTCGGCCTGATAGCCCACCATGTCGCACAAACGCTGGTTGACCCGCAGCCACTTGCCATCGGGAGAGACGAGGGCGATGCCCACTGCGGCTTGCTCGAAGGTCGCCTGGAAACGGGTTTCACTCTGCTGCAGGCGGGACTGGGTACTCAGCAACTCCTGCCAGCGCTGGATCTCTCTGGCCCGCGAGTTGTGCATGGCGGCACTGAGCAGACTGATGAGGACACCGTTGGCAATCAGGATCCCCCATTGCACCAGATCCTGTCCCATGCCGATGGCGAGCTGATGCAGCGGCGGCAGCACGTAGTAGGTGGTGATCAGGGCCGTCACCAGGGTGCTGAGCAGACCCGGCAGCAGGCCGCCGAGCAGGGCACAGACAATGATGGGTAGCATGAACAGCACCAGCAGGGGCCGCTCGCCAAAGGCGATGGGCAGCTGGATCCTGAGCTGCAGCATCAACAGTGGCAGCAGCAGAGCCAGTAGGCATGCTCCCCACTGTTGCCGAGACCCTCGTTTTTGCCATGCGCCGAGCCACTGCATCATAGGGACTCCTCGGGGGGCGGTGGTGCCTGTGGATAGGGTGGTTGCTGTCCGATCTGGCGTGACAACTCATTGATCTGATGTTTGAGTGCCAGCATGGCCAGCTCCCTGTCCACCATCACCCGGTTGAAACGCTCCAGTTCGCTGTTCTGCTGACGCAGCTCCATGGCCTGTCGGGTCAGCGCCTGCTCGACTTGCTCCCGCTCGGTCACATCCAGCAACAGGCCGAGTACGGCGGGCTGGCCGCGGTAGTCCACATGCCGTCCGTAGAGCTCTACCTCTATGTTCTGCTGATCGTGATGCAGCGCGGTGAAGCGGGTGTGGATCTCGCACTCCTCCTGCTCGCAGTGCTGCAGTTGTTCCGCCACTCTGGCGCTGTCTTTCGGGCTGATCAGGGCGGGCAGGGTCCCCACCCTGAGCAGGGCGTGGGTGGAGGGGTAGCCAAACAGACGGGCAAAGCCCGGATTGATATAGCTAAGCTCTCCCCGCTGAATGATGTAGATCCCAGCGAGAGATTGCTCCACCAGCGCGCGAAACAGCCCCTCCCGCTCCTGCAATCCGGCTTCGGCGCGCTTGAAGTCGGTGATGTCGCGGGAGATGCCGAAGATGCCGATCACCTCGCCATCGCTGCCTTGCAGTGGTCCCTTGGTGGCGAGAAATACCCGGTCACCGCTTGGCAGGGTCAGGTACTCTTCCCGCGTTTCGACCTTGTTGCTGGCGATCACCTGGCGTCCCAGCTCCATCAGCATCTGTGCCTGTTCGGGGGGAAAGATGGCCAGGTCATCCTGTCCCAGGATCTCTTCGGGTGACTTGCCCACAAACTGGCAAGCAGCCCGATTGAACAGGATGTATTTGCCCTCCTTATCCTTGGCGAAGATGGCATCTTCCGAACTGTCGGCAATGGCGGAGAGCAGTTGCAGTGCCTGCAATCGACCCGCCTGGGAGTGGCGTACCTGCTCGGCGATTTGCAGCTGTGTATGCTGACGCAACAAAATGATGCCGGTGTTGGCGATGAAGAGCACCAGCAGGCCAGTCAACACAATCCAGATGCTCTCCCGGAGGGCGGACTGATTGAGCTCGGATCTGTCTATCTTGGCCAGCAGATACCAGTCGGTGCCAACCACCCCGGTGATGGTGCCAAATACCGCGATATCACGGTAGTCCTTGCCAAAGAAGAGCCGGGGACCGCCCGTTTTGTCATGCTGGCGCAAAAACTGGGCGGCCAGCAGCTCCTTTTGCTGCAGCGGCAGTTGCAGGGTGAGCGCCGAGCCGGGCCGGTAGCGAACATCGTTGAGATATTGCACCTGTTCGCCGTGCTGGCGAAATAGCATGGCTTCACCGCTGCTGTCGGGAATGGGCCAGCTTCTGAGGATCTGGTTGATCCAGTCGCTGCCGTTGGTCTGCAGCACGATGAAGGAGAGAGGGCCCGTACCGGCGGGCAACGGTGCGACAAAGTCGAGCCTGGGCTGTGACCGGGCATCGAGATAGGGGCCTACCCGCAGGATCTTGCCGGCTTCAAGTCCCTTGAGCGCCTCGCGCAAAGGAGGGGTCATGTCACCGGCTAACGGAGTGCTGAGCAACCGCTGTTGATCCGGTCCAAACAGGGTGGCGCCATCAAATCCGCGCAAGGAGACAAACTCAATGAGGCGTTCCTGCAATTGCTGACGTCCGGCCGGGCTGTCAGCGCGGGAAAGCAGTCCGGTGTAAAGCGGGTTTTCAATGAGCTGGCGGGCATCTTGTTCCCGGTTTTCGAGCCATTCGGTAATGCGTGTGCTTTTAAGATCGGCGATAGCCTCGATAAGGGCAACCTCCTTGTCCCGGGTCTGTCCCAGATTCTGGGCGATGGCCATGCCGGTCAGTACCATGATCAAGCTGTTGAGCAGGATAAAGGGGCGCAGTTGGCGTCTGGAGAGGCGGCTGCTCACCGTGGGTTGATCGATACGTCGGCGCAGCATGGCATAGAGCATGAACGCCGTAATCAGAATAAACAGCCAGCCCTTGAGGGTGCTGGCCAGGGCAAACTGGGCCGGTGAGCGAAACAGTAACTCCACCGCCTTGTCAGAGAGCAGGATCCACAGGCTGGCCACCGCAGCATAGGTGAGTACCACATTGAGGACATGGGCGCGGGTAAACGGAGGCTGTTTAGCCATGCGTCGCCTCACTGTCATCCTGATAGCGCTCGGCGATGGCGACAAATTGCTCGAAATGGCTGTCAAACGCCGCCACCACATCCGGATCGAAATGTTGGCCGCTCCCCGAGAGGATCAGGGTCCTGGCCTCCTCATAAGGCATGGCGGGTTTGTAGACGCGGACATTGATGAGGGCATCGAAAACGTCAGCCAGCGCCATCAATCTTGCCGAGAGGGGAATGGCATCCTCCTTCAGTCCATCGGGGTAACCGCTGCCGTCCCACTTCTCGTGGTGCCAGTGGGCAATCTCCTTGGCCAGGGTGAGGAATGCCAGAGGTTGCTCTATGTCTTGTTCTGCCTGCTCGATGGCGTCGCTGCCGAGTTTGGCGTGAGTGCGCATGACGTCCCACTCCTCTGCGGTCAACTTGCCGGGCTTGCGCAGAATGTGATCGGGAATCCCCACCTTGCCGATGTCGTGCAGAGGGGCCGAGCGACTCAGCAGATCGATGTAACGAGGCGTCAGGGTATCGCTAAAGCGGGGGTGACTGGCCAGCGCACAAGCCAGTTGCCGCACGTAGCCCTGGGTGCGCAGTATGTGGTTGCCGGTCTCGGGGTCGCGGATTTCTGCCAGATGAGCCAGCGCCCGAATGGAGACCTGCTGGATAAGATCATTCTCGGTCATCCGGCGGGCCACTTCCGCTTCCAGCGCGGCATTTTGATCCTGCAGCCCGTCACGGGCCCGCTTGGCATCCAGCTGGGTACGTACCCGTGCCTGGACGATGGTCGGTTTGATGGGTTTGGTGATGTAGTCGGCGGCCCCGAGAGAGAGACCGAACTCCTCGCTCCGGGGATCGGCCAGGGCGGTCAGCAACACCACGGGAATGGTGCTGGTCTGCGGGTTGGCGTGCAACTGTTTGAGGACGTCATAGCCATCCATGCCCGGCATCATCACATCCAGCAAGATGAGATCGGGCACGGTTTTGCTGTTGGCAATGCGCAAGCACTTCTCTCCGCTCTGAGCGGCCAGCACCCGATAGGTGGGAGAGAGCAGGTCGGTCAACACCATCAGATTCTCGGGAGAATCATCGACAATCAGGATGGTGGCGGAGTGAGATGTGAACATAAGCGCTCCGTGACAGTGTCGCAATGAGTTCGAGTGTAGAGTCAATTGTTACCAATGGGTAGGGACTTGGCGCGATCTACCCCTTGATGGAGAGGCTTCCGGCCGGATGGTCTGGCAGGGAGCCTCTTCTCAATCAACGTCCTGATGGCGACGGCTTCAGCTGGCTTATTCCTGGCTGCCATTCCCCCAGCAGGCGATGGCGTCACCTACCGAGAACTTGCCCTCCAGCAGGGCGCGGCCAAGGATGATCCCCTTGACGCCGGAGCCTTTGAGCGCCTCGATATCCGCGATGCCGCCAATGCCGCCAGAGGCCTGAAAGGCGACGCTCGGGTAGCGGGCGCAGAGATCCCCATAGAGCTCGACGTTGGTGCCAGCCAGGGTGCCGTCACGGCTGATGTCGGTGCAGAGCACATGCTTGAGCCCGGCGGGGAGGAAGCGCTCGATCAGCGCCTCGATGGTCACGCCGCTGTTCTCCTGCCAGCCTGCCACCGCGATATGGCGATTGCCCTGGGCATCGATATTGACGTCCAGCGCTAGCACGATCTGCTCGGGGCCATATTTTTCCATCCAGCTGGCTACCAGCTCCGGGGATTTGACGGCGGTCGAGCCAATCACCACCCGGCTGGCACCGGCGGCCAGCAGATCGGCCACATCCTGCTCCGTGCGCACGCCGCCACCGACCTGCACCGGTGCTTCGGTGGCCGACAGCAGTTGGGTCAGCAGGGGCAGCTGGCGTGCCCTGGCATCCTTGGCGCCGTCCAGATCTACCAGATGGAGCTGCACCGCCCCCTGGGAGACATATTCATCGAAGCGGGCCTGCGGGCTGCTGCTGTATTCGGTCTTCTGGTCGTAGTCACCCTGATAGAGCCTCACGACTTGGCCGTTAATCAGATCAATGGCTGGGATAATCATCCTTGTTACAGCTCCAAAAAGTTCTTCAGTAGACGGGCACCGGCTGCGCCGGAGCGCTCCGGGTGGAATTGGGCGCCAAAGAAGTTGCTGCGCTCACCAACCCCGCCCACGATGGCGGTAAAAGGCGTGCCGTAGTCACAGGTCGCTAGCGTCGCGTCGGTCACCTCCAGCGCATAGGAGTGAACGAAGTAGAAGTAGCTGCCGCTCGGGATCCCCTTGAGCAGAGGATGGGTCTCGTCATGCTCAATCTGGTTCCAGCCCATATGGGGCAGGCGCAGATTACCGACTTCCATCAGCCGGATCTTGCCCGGTACTATGCCAAGGCAGTCGATAAGCGTATCTGGCGAACCCTCTGTGCCCATGCTCTCTTCGGAGGCCTCTGCCAGCATCTGCATGCCGAGGCAAAAGCCCAGCAGCGGCTGTTTGGCGGCGCGAATAAGGGGCACCAGCCCCCGCTCGTTGAGGTTCTTCATGGCGGCCACCGCGGTGCCGACGCCGGGCAGGATCAGCTTGTCGGCCTGCTCGATATCGGCCGCCTGGCTGGAGACCAGCGGCGTCACGCCGAGGCGTTCGAATGCCATCCTGACCGAGGCCAGATTGGCGCAGCCAGTGTCAATGATGACCAGCTTCTGCTTGCTCACATCCATCACAGCACTCCCTTGCTGGAGGGGAGGTCACTCCCTTCCACCCGAATTGCCTGACGCAGGGCGCGGCCAAAGCCTTTGAACAGCGCCTCCACCTGATGGTGGGTATTGCCGCTGCCCACCTTCATCTGCAATGTGATGGCCATAGCGTCCGACAGCGAGCGGAAGAAGTGGGGCACCATCTCGGTGGCCATCTCGCCCACATTGTCGCGGCCAAAGCCGCTCGGGCAGTCAAACACGAAGTAGGGGCGACCGCTCAAGTCCAGCGCTGTGCTCACCTCCTGCTCGGTCAGCGGGCGCGCATCGATCACGGCCTGCACCTCGTCCATCGCCAGCACAAAGCCGAAGCGGCCGATACCGCGCTTGTTGCCAAGGGCCTGACGCAGTGCCTGACCCAGCGCCAGCCCCACATCTTCCACCGTGTGGTGATCGTCGATATGCAGATCGCCGCTGACGTTCAGCTTGAGCTGGAAACCGGCGTGGGTGGCAATCTGATCCAGCATGTGATCAAAGAAGCCGATGCCGGTGGCGATCTGGTTGCCACCGCTCTTGTTTGTGGCAGAAGGGTCGAGGTCCACTGCTACCTGAATGCGAGTCTCTTTGGTATTGCGCTCCACCGAGGCTACGCGGCCCTTATCTGGACTAAGAACAGCGAGCAGCTGATCACGGATGGCGAGCCAGTCGTGATCCTGCGGGTGATAGCGAATACCGCCAATGCCCATGTTGTCGGCCAGCTGCAGATCGGTCTGGCGATCACCAATCACGAAGGAGTTGGCAAAGTCGATACGGCCCGAGGCAAGGTACTCCTTCACCAACCCGAGGTGGGGCTTGCGGCAGCTGCAGCCGTCGGTCGGGAAGTGCGGGCAGATCACCACCTGCTCCCACTTCACCCCTTGCGATTCAAACAGGTGCATCATCAGGTCGTGGGGTGGCTGGAAGTTCTCCAGCGGCAGGCTGGCGGTGCCCAGCCCATCCTGGTTGGTGACCATCACCAGCACGTAGCCAGCGGCCTGCAACTCGCGCAGCACCGGAATGACCATGGGCTCGAAGCGCAGCTTGGCGAGGCTATCCACCTGCTTGTCGGTCACCGGCTCTTCAATCAGGGTGCCGTCGCGGTCGATAAACAAAAACGGGGTCTTCATCGCTACATCCTTGTCTTACAAAGTGGGAGAGGGCAGATCACGCAGTACCGCCAGCACGGCATCCATCTCGCCCTGATAGCCGATGGTGACGCGAATGCTGTTATCAAGGCCGGGTTTGGTCGAGAAATCCCGCAGTATGATGCCGGCGGCCTTCATGGCAGCAAAGACGGCGGCGCCATCCACAAAGCGCACCAGCACGAAGTTGCCCTTGTCCTCGAATACCTCTTTTACGCAGGAAAGTTCGCCGAGCGCGGCCTTGAAGGCGGCTTTTTGCTTGTTGAGCTCCACCACTCGCTCCTGCATCAGCTCCAGTCCCATGGGGGAGAGGGCCTGCGCCGCGATCTGGGCGATGGGCTCGGGGATGGGATAGGGGGCGATCACCTTGGCCAGCATGGCGATCACCTCTGGGCTTGCCAGCGTAAAGCCGCAGCGGATCCCCGCCAGGGCAAAGGCCTTGGAGAGGGTGCGGGTCACCACCAGATTGGGGAAGCGGGCCAGCAGGTCGACCACAGACGCCTCGGGGCAGAACTCGATATAGGCTTCGTCCACCACCACGATGGCGCGATCCCGGGTTTTTTCCAGCAAAGCGATAAGGCCGTCGCGACCCACCAGATCCCCGGTGGGGTTGTTGGGGGAGCAGAGAAACACCAGCTTCACATCGCCGAGGCGATCGGCGATAGAGGGCCAGTCGGGCTGGCGGCTGGCGGTCAGAGGCTGCTCGACGATGCCAACGCCACAGGTCTCGGCGCTGATGGCGTACATGCCGTAGGTAGGCGGGCAGATGAGGATCTGATCTTCACCGGCTTCGCAGAAGGTGCGAATAAGCAGCTCGATGGCCTCGTCGGCGCCGCGGCTCACCAGCACCTGATCCGGGTTGACTCCGGCGTAGGCGGCATAGCCGCTCACCACCTCGGCCGGTTGGCACTCGGGGTAGCGGTTGAGGCGGCTCCCCTCGATGCTGAAGGGATAGGCCTGCGGCGCCTCATTGGCGTTGAGCCAGACGTGGCCCTTGCCGCCGATGCGGCGGGCGGATTGATAAGGGGTGAGGGCCCGCACCACGCGGCGTGCCAGATTGGCAATGCTCATGACAAATCCTTTTGCTGTGCTGTTGGTTGGGGCGCGGCGGCCAGGGCGTTCAACCTGAGGGTGACGGCGTTCTTGTGGCCATCGAGCCCTTCGGACTGGGCGATGCGCTCGACGATAGGGCCAAGGCCGCGAATACCTTCGGCGCTCAGCTCCTGCACCGTGTAGCGGCGCTGATAATCGGCAAGGCCCAGGCTGGAGCAGGTACGGGCATAGCCATAAGTTGGCAGCGTGTGGTTGGTGCCGCTGGCGTAATCGCCGACCGACTCGGGGGTCCATGCTCCCAGGAAGATGGAACCGGCGTTCTCGAGTTTATCCAGCAGGTCGCGTGGGGCGCGGGTCTGTACAATCAGGTGCTCCGGCGCGTAGGCGTTGGAGATGGCGCACGCCTCGGCCAGATCGTCACAGAGGATCACCAGACTGCTGCCGAGCGCCTGGGCGGCGATATCGCGGCGGCTCAGCTTGGCCAGCTGGCTTTTTATTTCCCCTGCGATGGCATCGGCCAGCAGCGGCGAGGTGGTGACCAGCACCACCTGGCTGTCGGGGCCGTGCTCGGCCTGAGAGAGCAGATCCGCCGCCACGAAGGCCGGGTTGGCGCTCTCGTCAGCAATCACCAGCACCTCGGAGGGGCCGGCGGGCATGTCGATGGCGGCGCCGCGCCAGTCGCGGGAAACCTGCCCCTTGGCTTCAGTCACATAGGCGTTGCCCGGGCCGAAGATCTTGTCCACTTTGGGAATACTTTCGGTGCCGTACGCCATGGCGGCGATGGCCTGGGCGCCGCCGATGGCGAACACCTTCTCGACCCCGCAGGCGCGAGCGGCAAACAGGATCTCGTCGCTGGCGGGGGACGGGGTGCAGAGCACCACTTCACGGCAACCGGCGATAGCAGCCGGAATGGCCAGCATCATCACGGTGGAGGGGAGCGGCGCACTGCCGCCCGGCACATAGAGGCCGACCCGGCTGATGGGCTGGGTGCGCAGCTCGCACACCACCCCGGGCTGGGTTTCTACCCGCACCACCGGTTGCACTTGCGCGGCGTGGAAGGTGCGAATATTGGTAATGGCCGCTTCGATGGCGCTTTTGATGTCGTTATCCAGCCGCGCGCAGGCGGCTTCAATTTCAGCCTCGCTAACGCGCAGCTGTTCACGGGGGGCGCGCTCGAAGCGCTGGCTCAGCTCGCGCAGGGCCTCATCGCCACGGCTACGCACCGCGGCGATGATATCCCGCACTACGGCGCCAATATCGGCCTCGTCATTGAGGGCGGGCCGGGTCAGCACGTCGGCCTGCTGGGCGGGGGAGAGGGTCTTCCAGATCAGGGTCTGCATGATGTCCCTTCCTTATTCCATCATTTTTTCGATGGGCAGCACCAGAATGGAGCTGGCACCGAGGGCCTTGAGCTGCTCCATGGTCTCCCAGAACAGGGTCTCGCTGGAGACGACGTGCAGCGCCACCTGATTGGTGTCACCGGCCAGTTGCATGATGGTGGGGCGCTCGGCACCCGGCAGCAGATCGGTGATGGCATCGAGCTTGTCTTTGGGGGCGTGCAGCATGATGTATTTGCTCTCGCGGGCCTGCTGCATCCCCTGAATGCGGGGCAGCAGTTTGTCGATGAGCTTCTGTTTGGCATCAGACAAGGGGTTGGGGGCCTGTACCAGCACTGCCTTGGAGCGGTAGATCACCTCTACCTCTTTGAGGCCATTGGCTTCCAGGGTCGCGCCGGTGGAGACCAGATCGCAGATGGCATCGGCCAGACCCGCACGGGGCGCTACTTCTACCGAGCCGCCCAGCATCACGCTCTTGAAGCCAAGCCCCTTTTCATCAAAGAAGCGCTTGAGCAGCCCCGGGTAGGAGGTAGCGATACGCTTGCCCGCCAGACTCTGTGGCCCTGTGTAGGTGACGTCTTCCGGCACCGCCAGCGAGAGGCGGCAGCCGCCAAAATCGAGCTGCTTGAGGGTTTTGACCTCGAACGGCAGGCCCTGTGAGGCACGAATAAGCTGCACCTCTTCCAGCACGTTCTCGCCGATGATGCCAAGGTCGACTACCCCTTCCATCACCAGACCCGGGATGTCGTCATCGCGCACCCGCAAGATATCGATGGGCATGTTCTCGACATGGGCGATGAGGCGCTGCTCGCGCAGGTTGATCTTGAGGCCACAGCTCTTGAACAGGGCCTGGGAGTCCTGGCTCAGACGACCGGACTTTTGCATGGCGATACGCAGACGTTGTGCTTCCATTTGCTCGATTTCCTTCTAGTCAAAAACGAAAAAACCCTCGGAAGTGTGTGCTTCCGAGGGTTTATGAATCTTGCGGTCCTTTTGGAAGTCACCAGTTAAGTGTCTTCCAGCAATCAACCTCCTGAAAGACTAGTCGGGATGATGATGGTGGTGATGAGTCTTCAGGTTGGTGAACTTCATGTAATCAATCCTTTGCAAAATAAGATGTCGTAGTTGACGCCTGATTTAAACTACCTGCCTTGACAGAAAATGCAACCCGAAATTGTGATTTGATCGATTAAAGTTGAGAAAACGGTTTTCTGGTCGATAACTAGACAATAACCCCTTGCAGGAGTCGCCATCATGCCCAGCCAGGACCTGTTGTTCCCCATTTTGCCCCGGGCGCCCGCCGCGCCCGGCAGCGAAGAGATCAAGCGGGAAGTGAACCAGATCAGCAAGAAGCACCAGCTGCGCAAGACCAGCACTGACAACAGTGACTCCCAGCAGCGTCAGCAGGCGTATAGCACGCCCGCCAAGCGTGATCAGCCCAAGGCGGAAGAGGACGATCACAAGCCGGATCCCGACCATCAGATCGATCTGTTCGTCTAGGCAGATTATCTGTCCCGCTTTTGCCGAGCTTTTGGCATAATGGCCGCTTTTGCTGCGGGACGCCCTTTTGACCATCCAGACCCTGTTCAAGCCAGATGGCCCTCTGGCCAGCCATATCGACGGTTTCAAAGCCCGCGCTCCCCAACTGGAGATGGCCGAAGCGGTCGCGCGCGCCATCAAGAGTGGTGGCCGTCTGCTGGTGGAGGCGGGGACCGGTACCGGCAAGACCTACGCCTATCTGGTGCCAGCGCTGGAGTCCGGCAAGCGGGTGGTGATCAGCACCGGCTCCAAGAACCTGCAGGAACAGCTCTTCTATCGGGATCTCCCGACCATCACAGGTGCGCTCTCCTACACCCCGCCGGTGGCCCTGCTCAAGGGGCGCAGCAACTATCTCTGCATCGAGCGAATGAACCGGCTGTTGAGTGAATCCCATCTGCAAAAGCCTGAAGTCCTGAACGATCTGGTGAAGGTCAAATCCTGGTCCACCGCCACCGATAACGGCGATGTGGGGGATATTCCGGGACTGCAGGAGAACGCCGAGATCCTCGCCCACGTCACCAGCACCAACGACAATTGCCTTGGTCGCGACTGTCCCTATTACGACGATTGCCATCTGGTTGTGGCCCGCCGCCGCGCCATGGATGCCCAGGTGGTGGTGATCAATCATCACCTCTTCTTCGCCGATATGGCGGTGAAAGACACCGGATTTGGCGAGTTGGTGCCCCAAGCGCAAGTCTATGTCTTTGATGAGGCGCATCAGCTGCCGGAGATCGCCACCAACTACTTCGGCAAGTCGGTGGGCAGCCGCACCATCCAGGATCTGGCGCAGGATATCCAGCTGGCCTATCGCGCCGAGGCCCACGATCTGGCCCAGCTTGGCAAGGCGGCGGACCGGCTCTCCATCGCCAGTCAGGATCTGCGCCTCGCCTTCGGGGTGGATGGTGGTCGCGGCAATACCCGCGACATGCTGCGCCAATCGCTCTGGGGCCAGGCGTTGGCTCGTCTCAACGACGCCATCGGGCTCTGCTACGAGGTGCTCAAACTCGCGCTCGGCCGTGGCGAACAGCTCGATCACGCTTTCGAGCGGATCTGCGAGCTGCGCACCCGCCTTGGCGAGGTGCTGGCGGTCAACCAGACCGGTTTCTCCTACTGGTATGACTGCTCGCGACTGCATTTTTCCCTCAATTTGACGCCGCTCTCGGTGGCCGAGCGATTCAGTGCCGAGGTGCAAAAGCCGGAGGTGGCCTGGGTCTTTACCTCTGCCACCCTGACGGTGGATATGCGTTTTGATCACTTCAAGGCTGAGTTGGGGCTGGCGGGCAGCGCCGAGCTTATTCTCGACAGTCCGTTCGACTATGGCGAGCAGGCGCGGCTCTGTGTGCCCCGCTATCTGCCGGAGCCCAACGCCTTTGGTCGCGGCGAGCAGCTGGCCAATCTGATGATCCCGCTTATCAACAAGACGCCGGGAGGCTGTTTCTTCCTCTGCACCAGCCATCAGGTGATGCGTCAGGTAGCCGAGGTGCTGCGCCGGGAGATTGGCCGCACCGTGCTGCTGCAGGGGGAGGACAACAAGCAGCGGCTGCTCAAGGAGTTTGTCGAAAATGGCCGCGCCGTGCTGGTGGCGACCAGCAGCTTTTGGGAGGGGATCGACGTGCGAGGGGCGGCGTTGTCGTGTGTTATCATCGACAAACTGCCGTTTGCCAGCCCGGATGATCCGCTGCTCAAGGCGCGGGTGGATGATTGCAAGCTCAAGGGGGGCGATCCCTTCGCCGAGCTGCAGTTGCCCAAGGCGGTGATTGCACTCAAACAGGGGGTGGGGCGGCTTATTCGTGATCGCAGTGATCACGGCGTGCTGGTGATCTGTGATCCACGGATGGTCAACAAACCCTACGGCGCCACCTTTATCAAGAGTCTGCCCGCCATCCCTCGCACCCGGGAGTTGGGGACGCTGGGGAGCTTTTTCGATCGCACTGAACGCGGTGAATAAGTGTGCCGCCAGATAACAGATTTGAACAACGGGTGAGCATCTCTCGCTTGCCGGTTATGTAATTGACTGATTTTATAGAGATTGGAAAGCATGAACGAGTTGAAGATCCTGGCCGTAGATACCGCCACCGAAGCCTGCTCCGCCGCCTTGCTGGTGGGTGACAAGCTGTTCTCCCGCTGGGAGGAGGCGCCACGGGATCACACCCGAAAAATCCTGCCCATGGTTCAGGCTGTGTTAGACGATGCCGGGATAAGTTTGAGTGACCTCGACGCCATCGCGTTTGGCCGTGGCCCGGGTTCCTTTACTGGCGTGCGGATCGGCATTGGCGTTGCGCAAGGTCTGGCATTTGGTGCGGGTGTGCCGCTGATCGGCATCTCGACCCTGGCTGCCATGGCACAAGGGGCCTATCGACTCGATGGCGCCGAGCAGGTGCTGACCGCCATCGATGCGCGGATGAACGAGGTCTATTTCGGCCGCTATGAGCTGCTCGATGGCCGCATGCAGCTGGTGGGTGACGAGGTGGTGAGCGATCCTGCGGCACTGGTTGACGCCCGTGGCAAGCTGGCGGGTCGAGTGACCTGCGTCGGTACCGGTTTTGAAACCTATGGCGAAATTTTAAGTGGTCTTGCCGATGAGCTGGCGGTGAGTCAGGTACGCTTCCCGGCGGCAGAAGACATGTTGCCGCTGGCCCGCACCGCCTGGCTGGCGGGGGAGGCAGTGCCGGTGGAGCAGGCGACACCGGTCTATTTGCGTGACAAGGTGACCTGGAAAAAACTGCCGGGTCGCGAATAAGGGCAAGAGGTATGTCGCTCTTGCCGCTCATCAGCTGCAACACAAGCGGGTGGCCCCGACGGGCCACGCTGGCAACAGGAGAGTGACATGATGCGTAAGTCCAGAAGCGACATGATGAAACGCACAATGGTGATCGGGGCGCTGGCCCTGCTACTCGGGGCCTGCAGCTCGGTCCCCAAGGAGCTGGCTTATGAACCCGAAAACCAGCTGGTGGCCTATCAACCCGCCCTTGGCGGGATGGAGGGCAAACCGGCCCGCTGGAGCGGCGTTATCTCGGCGGTGCACAACAAGGCAGATCAGAGCATTATTGAAGTGGTCTATTTGCCGCTCAAGTCCAACGGCGTGCCGGAGCAGACCGAGCAGAGCCCGGGGCGCTTTCTGGCCATCATGAAGGGCTTTGTCGATCCGACCCTCTACGCCAAGGGGCGCAGCCTGACGGTGCTCGGCACCATAGGCCAACCGGTTGATAGCCAGATTGGCGAGCACAAGTACCGCTTCTCGGTGCTCAATGTGACGGGCAGCAAGCTGTGGCCGCCAGTCAAGGAGGTGGAGGTGCGCTATATGGACCCCTACTTCTATGACCCCTTCTATGATCCCTTCTGGCCGAGACGGCCGCTGCGTCGTTAAGGCTGGTCATGATCAACCCCATGATGAGCACCATGCACGAG
Organism: Aeromonas sp. QDB23; assembly: GCF_027707745.1. Classification (NCBI taxonomy): domain Bacteria; kingdom Pseudomonadati; phylum Pseudomonadota; class Gammaproteobacteria; order Aeromonadales; family Aeromonadaceae; genus Aeromonas; species Aeromonas sp. QDB23. The sequence goes on along the minus strand of NZ_JAPCJA010000011.1, from coordinate 70,437 downwards.
CGGCTGCTGACTCTGGCGGATGGTCGGCAGGTAGCCCTGCTGGAGAACCAATCCCCTGAGCATGATCAGCAGGGCAAATCCATGTTGATCGCCTTGCATGGCTGGCTCGACAACAGTGCCAGCTTCTTGCCGCTGGCGCCGCATCTGGGGGATTTTCACCTCATCTGTGTCGATCTGCCGGGGCACGGCCACTCCGATCACAAAGCCACCTCTTATGTCTTTGTTGACTGGCTCGACGATCTCTACCAGATCGTACAGGCGGCCGGCTGGTCGCGTTTCACTCTGCTCGGTCACTCCCTCGGGGCGCTGATCGCCTCGGCCTATGCCGGGGTGTTTCCCGAACAGGTGGAGCGGCTGATCATGCTGGAGGGGCTGGGGCCGCTGAGCCAACCCGATGAGGAGGTGCCCGCCCAGCTGCGACGTGCGATTTTAAACCGCAGTCGCACCCGGGAACGCAGTACCAACGGCTTTGCCTCCATTGATGAAGCGGTGGTCGCCCGTTGCAAAGTGGCGGATATCACGCCGCAGGCAGCGCGTCTTATCTGCGAACGGCAGCTTGAAGAGCGGGCAGGGCGCTGGTACTGGCGCAGCGATCCCCGCTTGCGGGATCTTTCACCCCTTAGAATGAGCGAAGGGCAAGCCCGGGCCCTGATGGCGGCTATCCGCTGTCCGGTGCTGTTTATTCAGGGGGAGCAAGGCTTTGCTGCGCTGGAAACCCAATGGCAGTCCCGTCAGGATGCCTTCCAGCAGATCGAACGGGTCATATTGGGTGGAAACCACCATTTTCATATGGAAAATTCGGTTGATACGGCCGTTTGTATCGTAAAGTTTTGTCAAGTTCGGTAGAATCGCCAGCTTTCAATAATTCCATGTTTGTTTTCTCCCTCACATTTTTCTGTTGTTAATTTGCTGTTAATTGATGTTGCGCTGTGTAAATATGGCGGCATTAGAGCATCAGCTTAAAACGATCGATTAAAATGGATGTGAACAGGGACGGAGGCAACACAGTGAGCGCACAGGTGTTAGTTATGCAGGAGAAGTTCGTGGAAAAAGTCTGGCTGAAGCGTTATCCGGAAGGGGTTCCCGCCGAGATCAATCCAGACCAGTACGGCTCCCTGGTTGAGATGTTCGAATCCTCGGTGACCCAGTTTGCCGACCAGCCCGCCTTCGTCAACATGGGACAGACCATCACCTATCGCCGCCTGGAAGAGCAGTCCCGCGCCTTTGCTGCCTACTTGCAAAACGAGCTGAAGCTGGAGAAGGGTGATCGGGTCGCGGTAATGATGCCGAACCTGCTGCAATACCCCATCGCCGTGTTCGGCATCCTGCGCGCCGGCATGATAGTGGTCAACGTCAACCCGCTCTATACCCCGCGCGAGCTGGAGCATCAGCTCAAAGACTCCGGTGCCAAGGCCATTGTTATCGTCTCCAACTTCGCCCATACCCTGGAAAAAGTGGTCTACGACACCCCGATCAAGCACGTTATCCTGACCCGGATGGGGGACAACCTGGGTCTGGCCAAGGGCACTCTGGTCAACTTCGTGGTCAAGTATGTCAAGAAGCTGGTGCCGAAATATAATCTGCCCGACGCCACTACCATGCGTCAGGCCCTCTCCAAGGGACGTTTCCTGCAGTACATCAAGCCCGAGATCACCAACGACGATCTCGCCTTCCTGCAGTACACCGGTGGCACCACCGGCCTTTCCAAAGGGGCCATGCTGACCCATCGCAACATGATTGCCAACGTCGAGCAGTGCCTCGGCGTCTACGGCCCCATGCTGGAGCGTGGCAAGGAGTTCGTGGTCACCGCATTGCCCCTCTATCACGTATTTGCCCTGACCGTGAACTGCCTGCTCTTTATGCGCATCGGCGGTTACAACCTGCTGATCAGCAACCCGCGCGATATCCCGGGCTTTGTCAAAGAGATCAAGAAGTACCCCTTCACCTGCATTACCGGGGTCAACACCCTGTTCAATGCGCTGGTCAACAACGAAGAGTTTCAGGGGATCGCCTTTGACAAGCTCAAGCTGACCATCGGCGGCGGCATGGCGGTGCAGCGCGCGGTTGCGGAGAAGTGGAAGACACTGACCGATACCCCGTTGCTGGAAGGCTATGGCCTGACCGAGTGTTCGCCACTGGTGAGTGTCTGCCCCTACGATCTGACCGACTACAACGGCTCCATCGGTCTGCCGGTCTGCTCCACCGAGATCCGTCTGGTGGATGACAACGGCCAGGTGGTTCACGCCCTCGGCACCCCAGGCGAGATGCAGGTGCGCGGCCCGCAGGTGATGGTGGGCTACTGGCAGCGCCCCGAGGCGACCGCCGAAGTAATGCAGGATGGCTGGCTCTGTACCGGTGATATCGCCGTGTGCGACGAGCAGGGCTTCTTCAAGATCGTTGACCGCAAGAAGGACATGATCCTGGTCTCCGGTTTCAACGTCTATCCGAACGAGATCGAAGATGTCGTTGCGCTGCACCCGAAAGTGCTGGAAGTGGCCGCCGTCGGCGTACCGCACAAGGTCTCCGGCGAGTTGGTGAAGATCTTTGTGGTCAAGAAAGATGCAAAATTGCAGGAGGACGAGATTATTGCCCACTGCCGCAAACATCTAACTGCCTATAAGGTGCCGAAACTGGTAGAATTTCGCGACGAACTTCCCAAGACCAATGTGGGCAAGATCCTGCGCCGCGTACTGCGCGACGAGGAGATTGCCAAGCAATAACCGGACTGCGGCTGCAGAACCCTCTGCAAACCCGCACCGTCGTTATGCAAAACCGTGGGTCATCCCACGGTTTTTTCTTTTTGGCCCTGATCAACCGCGCAGGCACAGATGCACTATCAACTTATCACTCAGCAAGCCGACTTTGAGCACTATCTCGCTTCTCTGGCCGATGTTCCCTTGGCTATCGATACTGAATTCGTTCGCACCCGTACCTACTATCCCCAGCTTGGCCTGTTCCAGATCTATGATGGCGAGCATCTGGCGCTGCTGGATCCGCTGACGCTGGATCTCTCCACCCTCTGGCAGCGACTGGGCAGGGCAGGGCAGATCGCCATCCTGCACGCCTCTGGCGAAGATCTGGAGCTTATCCAGCATCAGGCAGGCCACCTGCCCAACCAGATGCACGACACCCAGTTGGCCACCGCATTCCTCGGCTACGGCGTCTCGGTCGGCTTTGGTGCGCTGGTGAACGAATTTCTCGGGGTCGAGCTGGAAAAAGATCAGGCGCGCACCGACTGGTTGGCCCGTCCCTTGACCTCCCGCCAGCTCGAATACGCTGCGGCGGATGTGTTCTACCTGATGCCGCTCTACGAGAAAGTGATGGCCAAACTGCGGGAAAGCGGCAAGTTTGCCTGGTTCGAGCAGGAGTGCCAGAACCACTCAGCCCGCAAGACCCAGGGTAGCGATCCCCGTCAGGCTTACCTCGAGATCGTCAACGCCTGGCAACTGGGGCGCCGCGAGCTTGCCATCCTGCGCGAGCTGGCCGCCTGGCGCCAACAAGAGGCGGTACGCCGCGATCTGGCCCTCAACTTCGTGGTCAAGGAGCTGCACCTGTTCAAGGTGGCTGAGCGTCGTCCGACCTCCATGCGGGATCTCAACGAGCTGGGCCTCTCGCCTATCGAGATCAAGATCCACGGCAAGCGGATGCTCGATATCGTCGCCAAGGCGCAGCAGAGCGATCCTGACAGCTGGCCCGAGCCCATTCGCCGGCTGGTGGATTTCCCCCAGTACAAGGCCGAGCTCAAGCGCATCAAGGCCATGGTGGAAGAAAAGGCCAAGGCCAGCAACATTCCGCCCGAGCTGATCGCCAGCAAGAAGATCATTCACCAGTACTTCACCTGGAGCTGGCGGATGAACGACGAAGAGCGGGCCCGCAGCGACAAGCCGATGCTGCTGCAAGGGTGGCGTCATGAGCTGGTCGGTCACCTGCTGGCACAATAAGCCACCAGAGTGTTGCACCTATAAATCAATCCTCACCCCAGGGTGGGGATTTTTATTGGGCGAAAGGTAACAGCGGGCATGCCGAATTGGGGAACGCAGGGGGTGCGTGGTTGGCCCGGAATTGAGAATACAAAAGAGAGAAGAGAGAAAAGGCAGCGGCTAACACCGCTGCCTTTTTTGATCACCAGATAGGCTGGGTCAGGTAGGGATTGCTCACCTTCTCGCGGCCGAAGGTGGAGCTGGGGCCGTGGCCCGGGATAAAGACGATCTCGTCACCGAGTGGCAGCAGGGTTTCGGTGATCGACTTGATCAGCGTCCCGTGATCGCCACGGGGGAAGTCGGTGCGGCCGATGCTGCCGGCAAACAGCACGTCACCGACCCAGGCAAGTTTTTCGGCCTGGGAGAGCAGCACGATATGGCCCGGGGTGTGGCCGGGGCAGAAGTAGACCTCCAGCTCGCACTGGCCAAGCTGCACCTTGTCGCCCTGTTCAAGCCAGCGATCCGGCGTGAAGGCGGGGGTATGGGCGAAGCCGAACATCTGGCTCTGCTGGGGCAGCATGTCGAGCCAGAAGGCGTCTTCCTTATGGGGGCCGGTAATAGCGACACCGGTCTTTTCCCGCAGTTCTGCCGCGGCACCCACATGGTCCAGATGACCGTGGGTCAGCAGGATGTGGGTCAGGGTCAGGCCGCGCTTGGCGATGGCCGCCAGCAGCTTGTCCGCTTCGCCGCCCGGATCGATCAGCGCCGCCTGATGGGTCTCGTCACACCAGATGAGGGAGCAGTTCTGGGCGAACTGGGTGACCGGGATCACCTCGAATTTCAACATGTGGGGTCCTCTTGTTGGAAAGGCGACGGGGTCAGCCCTGTTGCCCGTTGGCGCGCTGCTCGGCGAAGTAGTCGAGACAGGCTTGCTTGTCGCCGCGGAACACGATGCGCTCCTGCTTGTTGCCAAGCTGGTAGAGATACATGGGATCGTAGTAGCGGGTTAGCAGCAGGGTGATCCAGGCCAGATGCAGCCCGGTATCGCCGCTCTTTTCCTGCTCGGCGAGGGCGGTCTGCATCAGGGCATCCAGCTCGCGGTGGGCCTGATCGCCGAGACGGCGCTTGAGACGTGCCAACGCATCGGTGAGGTAGGCGGCAAACAGCTGCCAACCGGCTTCCTGGCCATACATGGCTTGATAGCGCAGCCAGAGATCGTGCACGTAATCTTCACGGATCTGCTCGGCGCGATCGCACTGTGGCACATCCACCACCACCAGCGGCGCCTGACTCATGGCCTCATGGAGGGAGAGCGGTAGGCAGCAGCGACCGATGAGCCTGCTCTCGTCTTCCACTACAAAGGCGTGTTCGCCCTGATGACGGCGCTTGAGCAGCTCGATGGCCATGTTGTTTTCAAAGTTGATGTTGCTGGGCTGGCCGCCGGGCAGTTGACCGAAGGAGGAGCCCCGGTGATGGGCGTGTCCTTCCAGATCGAGCGCCTGGACCACATGGTCCAGCATATGGGTCTTGCCGGAGCCGGTCATACCGGTCAACACCGTCCAGTGGCACTCGGCAGAGGCCTTGTCCTGGGTGTCGATCAAAAAGCGACGCAGCTCCTTGTAGCCACCGGCGACGCGGGGGCGAGTGACGCCCGCTTCATGGAGCCACAGTTGTACGGTTTGCGAGCGCAGGCCGCCGCGAAAGCAGTAGAGCAGGGCATCGGGCTGCTGGCGCAACTGCGCCAGCCAGCCTTCGATGCGCTCGGCGCGTACTGCTCCCCCCACCAGCTTGTGACCAAGCTCAATGGCGGCGGCCTGACCCTGCTTCTTGAAGCAGGTCCCCACCTGGGCGCGCTCATCGTCTGTCATCAGCGGCAGATTGGTCGAGCAGGGGAAAGCCCCCTCCTTGAACTCGATGGGGGCGCGCACATCAATCAACGGCACATCGCCTAAAAAAATCCGGGCGTAGTCCGTGGCCAGTGGCAATTCACTCATTGGACAATCTCGATAAAGCGGGTGCCCTCAAGGGGCTTGATCTGGCCGATGGGCGAGAGTTCTAGCCCAGCTTCGCGCGCGATGGCGAGCAGCTCGGCTTCACTCTCTTTACCCACGGCGACCAGCAGGCCGCCGCTGGTTTGCGGATCGCACATGATGTTGCGGGTGCGATCGTCCATGGCATCCAGCTTGTGGCCGTAGGAGTCGTGGTTGCGCAGGGTGCCGCCCGGTACGCAGCCCTCGGCGAGGTAGTAATCCACCTCATCCAGTAGCGGCAGCGCCTTGAAGTCGAGGCGGGCACTGACGCCAGAGCCTTCACACATCTCCAGCAGATGACCGGCGAGACCAAAGCCGGTGACGTCGGTCATGGCGTGCACACCCGGCAGCTCGGCAAAACGCTGGCCAATCTTGTTGAGGGTACACATGGCGTTGGGGGCGAGTTGCTCATGTTCGGGCTTGAGCTTGTTCTTCTTCTGGGCGGTGGTGAGGATGCCGATACCGATAGGTTTGGTCAGATAGAGGGTGTCACCCACCTTGGCGGTGTCGTTCTGCTTGATGGCGTCCAGCGGCACGATACCGGTGACCGCGAGGCCGAAGATGGGCTCGGGGGCATCGATGCTGTGACCACCGGCCAGCGAAATACCTGCTTCATGGCACACCTGACGGCCACCGTCGATCACCTGCTGAGCCACTTCGGCAGGCAGGGTATTGATGGGCCAGCCGAGGATGGCGATGGCGACGATAGGCTTGCCGCCCATGGCGTAGATATCGCTGATGGCGTTGGTGGCGGCGATGCGGCCAAAGGTGAAGGGGTCATCGACGATGGGCATGAAGAAGTCGGTGGTGGAGACAATGCCCTGACCGTTGCCGATATCGACCACGGCCGCGTCATCCTTGCTGCTGTTGCCAACCACCAGCGTCGGGTCGTTGAAGCCCGGGATCTGGCTCTTGAGGATGGTGTCGAGTACCTTGGGAGAGATTTTGCAGCCGCAGCCAGCGCCGTGGCTGTATTGGGTCAGACGAATGGAAGACATACTTACCCCTTATGCAGAGGCTCTGTGGAGCCGTCTTGGTCAATGGGCGGCCTTGTAGATAGGAAGACAAGAAGCCGCAAATATGGGTGGCCTCGGTGCCAACAGGGGCAGCGATGACTGGCAGTTATGGAGGACCGCCAGGCCGGACGGGGAACAAGAGGGCGACCAGGTGCGCCAGCGCAGCCCCGCCAAGGGCCACAGGACGGAGCATTATGCCACATCTGCCCCTTGGGGTTCGAACAGGAATTCACATAAACAGCAGGGAATTGTCCGCACTTGCCTGTCATCGGGCTGGATCCGCCGCGCACTGATTGATCGCAGTACAGGTGCAGCCAAGAGAACGTCAAAGAGCGCAGCAGCGTGCGTAACAGCCTATCTACAACAGGAGAGCTTTGTGACCACCACGTTTTTGGTTAACCATCCCATTACCACGGCGCAGTTTGCGGCGCTGTTGGCGCAGACCTCGCTCGGTGCGAGACGGCCGCTGGATCATCCGTCCACCCTGCAGGGCATGCTGGATAACGCCAATCTGCTGATCACCGCTTGGCAGGGCGAAACCCTGGTCGGGGTGGCCCGTTCGGTGACCGATTTTCATTTTTGTTGCTACCTCTCGGATCTGGCGGTGGCCGAGTCAGTGCAGGGGCAGGGGATTGGCAAAGCACTTATTCGCGAGACATTTTTGCAATTGCAGCCGGGCTGCAAGCTGATCCTGCTGGCTGCGCCGCAGGCGGTGGCGTACTACCCCAAGCTTGGATTTAGCCAGCACCCGAGTGCCTGGGTGATGAGCAGTCTGGATGAACTGGTGCTGGATGAGTTGACATAAAACCGTCAACTCATCCAGACAGGGGGGGATAACTTATCCGGCTTGCTCCAGCGCCGGTTGCCGTGCCTTGCCCCAACGGCGCAGACGCCGTTGCAGTGGCCGCTCCAGCAGGTTGTAACTTAAAGAAGATAGCCCGATCAGTACCGCCAACATCAGCAAGGTGGCCACTACCCCCAACAGCGGGTTGGTCTGGCCATACCACCACTCGGTGAGCCCAGGCGCCAGATAGTGGATCAGCTCGCAGCCGGTGAGCAGCACCAGCGCATGCAGCAGGTAGATGGAGTAGGAGAGATCTCCCAGCCAGTTGGTGAAGCGGTTATCCAAGAGGCGCAGCAGCGGGCTCTGGCGCTCTCCTTGCGCGGCTGAAATCCAGATCAGCAGCACGTAGGAGCCGATCAGCAGCAGGGTCAGCTGCGGCGTCATGGTGAACTGCATCAGTGCGAAGGGCAGCACAAAGGCGACCAGCAGCGGCAGATCATGCTTCATCATGGGCAAGCCTTTCGCGGCCTTGACCCTCGGCAGCAGCCAGAGGCCGAGCACAAATTCACTCACCCCGCGCCCTACTGCCAGCGCGCCGCTGGTGACATCCAGCGTGCCGCGACTGTGCACGATAAAGGCCAGCACCGTCAGCGCCAGCAGGGGGGCGAAATGGCTCCAGCGACTGCGAGTCACCGCCAGCGGAATAAGCAACGGGAATAGCAGGTAACTGATCCACTCTACGCTGAGGGACCAGGCGGCGAAGTTCCAGGTCAGCCCGTGATCGGTCACCACCTGCAGCAGCAGGAAGGCGCTTGGCAGCGCTTCGGCCGGGGTGAAGGGCGAACCGAAAGGCGGCATCCCTTCCCACTCCCACATTTTGAACAAGGGGCCGGCATAGAAACCCACCCCGTGCTGCGCCTTGTAAAGTTCCCAGCCAACCAGCAATAGCAGGGTCACCAGGTAGAGGGGGTAGACACGGCTCAGCCGCAACCAGAGAAAGCGGCCATAGCCCACGGTGCGGGGCGTGCGGGTGAAGGACTCCCCATAGACATGGGCCAACACAACACCACTCAAAATAAAGAACAGATCGACCCAGAGGTAGCCGTTCTCGATGAGTTGGGTGTGGCTTGCGATCGGCTCCATCCACTGGGGAAAGAGCAATAATCGGGCATGGAACAGCACCACCATCAGGGCAGCGATGCCCCGCAGCGGCGTTAACAGCGGCAATGATTGATTCATAAGGTGATCCCTTGTGATGTTCAGCTTGGCCTGACATCGATTTTGTTGTTATGCCGCCCATCAATCCTGACGGGCGGCTGCCCTGGCTCGGCTGCCTCAGGCGGGATCACACTACGGGAAAGAGAGTCATACGGGTGTGATTTAAATCATAAATGTGCAGTTATTGTGCAAATAGATTTAAACAGAAGTGGGGCACAGGCAGGGAAAGAGGAGGAGAGGGAACACGAATAAAGCAGAGAGGGTGGTCATCTGGGCGAACGTCAGGCTCAGGCACCATACGATTCAAAACAATCAGGCCCGCAAGGGGCCTGATTGATCACAAGGGAAGATGACGGCCGATCAGCGGGCGCGCACTACCAGACCCTTGAGGTAGAAGCCTTCCGGATAGGCGGTACCGATGGGGTGATCGGAAGCCTGGGAGAGCAGCTCCAGGATCTGGGCATCGAGACCGGCATCGAGCGCCGCATCGGCAACGATCTTCTGGAACAGGCTCTGCTCCATCAGGCCGGAGCAGGAGTAGGTCAGCAGCACGCCACCCGGCGCCAACAGCTGGAACGCCAGCATGTTGATGTCCTTGTAGCCGCGGCAGGCACCCAGCAGCTGGGCCTTGCTCTCGGCGAACTTGGGCGGATCCAGCACGATGACGTCGAACTTCTCGCCCTTCTCGCGGTATTCACGCAGCAGCTTGAACACATCGTGACGGATAAACTGGGTGTTGCTGGTATCCAGCCCGTTCAGCTCGGCATTCTGGCGAGCGATATCCAGCGCATTCTGGGAGAGATCGACGTTGACCAACTCTTTGGCACCGCCCTTGAGGGCATAGACGCCAAAACCACCTGTATAGCTGAAGCAGTTGAGCACCCGCTTGCCTTCGGTGTACTTGGCGGCAGCCTGACGGTTGTCACGCTGATCCAGATAGAAGCCGGTTTTGTGGCCGTTGCGAATATCTACCAGGATCTTCACGCCGTTCTCTTCGATCACCACCAGCTCATTCGGGGTCTCGCCATAGATGACGCCGGTGCGCTCTTTCAGCCCTTCCTTCTTGCGTACCGCCACGTCAGAGCGCTCATAGATGCTGCACTCGGGGTAGAGGGTACGCAGCGCTTGCGTTATCAGCTCGCGCTGGAACTCGGCACCGGCAGAGAGGATCTGGCACACCAGAAAATCGGCATAACGGTCTATGGTCAGACCCGGCAGGCCGTCGGATTCGGCGGCGCACAGGCGATAGCCGGTGAGACCCTGACGCTTGATCAGCGGATCACGGGACTCCTGGGCATATTTGAGGCGACGGATAAAGAAGTCGAGATCGATGGTCTCCTCTTTATCGAAGGTCCAGACCCGCGCACGGATCTGGGAGCTGCCTGACCAGGCACCACGGGCGAGCCACTTGCCATCGTTGGCATAGATCTCGACGGTGTCGCCGTCAACGGGGTTGCCTTCAACCCGCTCAATCCCCTTGGAGAAGATCCAGGGATGACGGCGCAGCAGGGATTTTTCGCGGCCTTTGACGAGATAGATGAAAACGCTCATGGGTGTTTGCCGATGGTAGAAAGAAAAGGGGCCACATTCTATGTGCAATAGCGCGGCTAAGCCAGTCTTTGCTGGCAGATGACAGAGTGACACCGTTTGCACCGAGCGTTGGAGCTACATGGTTTGCAACATCTTGATGCCGGTGTTTCACGCTGCTTATTTTGTATGTCTTGGTTTATTGTGCTTGTTATTTGTTCAATGCTCGCCTTTGAATGTGTAAAAAATAGGCAAACTGGCGTTTTTATCTTTTTTGTGTGTAATTTTCTCTAAAGAGTCATTTGGTGATGTCGATAGTGGGGGAGACCATTTTGAATCTTTCCTGTATCGAGCTATCCATGTCACTCACCATCGCCACCAATATTTCTGCACTCAATGCATCACGCCACCTTGGTCAATCATCCAACACGCTGGACTCGGTATATCGACGGCTCTCATCCGGACTGCGTATCAACAGTGCCGCCGATGATGCGGCAGGCTTGCAGATCAGTAATCGCCTCACCAGCGAAGTCAACGGGACCAACACGGCGATCCGCAATGCCAACGATGGGATCTCGGTGATCAACGTGGCCGATGGTGCGCTAGATGAGTCGGTGAATCTGATGCAGCGGATGCGCACTCTGGCATTGCAGTCGGGAAGCGGTGCCAATACGGCAGAGGATCGCGTGGCCCTGAATGCCGAATTCAAGCAATTGCAGTTGGAGATGGACCGGATTGCCACAGGCACCCGGTTTGCCGGGCAGGAGCTGCTGGCGGGAAGTTACAAAGGCATCTTCTCGGTCGGTGCCTATGCAGGGCAGAATACCGTCATTACCGATCTCAATGCCCAGACCAAAAATCTGGGCGAGATGGAGTGGCAAGCCCGCAGCCCCGCAGGCAGCAAGCCGGGGGCGTATGACATTGCTGATCTCAAGCTTTCATCTCAGCCTGTCACGCTTAACGGTGTGACCTTTGACAAGGACTATTCCACCCTGGAAGCGTTCGTGGCAGATATCAATAGCACCACCTTTCCTAATAATCAGGGGCCGGTAACAGCGCAACAACTGCCATTTTCAGTTGCTTCCGCAGTCGATTTATCCGCATTACCCTCCTATATCGATGTGGCGGGTCACTCTGTGGATTTGACCACGGGCATTGATATGACCGGATGGGATCCGGTTAATCCGACAACAAAAAATAGTGCCATCATGGCAACCGTGGTTCAACGCATCAACAGTGCTGCTCAATCGGCAGGTCTGGGTTTTTATGTGAGTGCCTCCAACAACAGCAATCCCGCCAGCAATGCATTGACCATGCATAGCGCTCAGGGCAACAGCCTTGCGCTGGCCAATGGCACCACGCCCCCTCCACAGCCCGCACCACCGGCGCCTCCGGTGATCAGCAATGCTTCTCTGAGCTCTCTGTTGCCCGATGTCACACCGACAACGTATATCGGTCAGATGGAACTGCGTTCATCAGGCGACAAGTATTCCAATATTGATATGCAGGGATCGAGCTTGAATGCGCTTGGCTTTTATCAAGAGGACAAGAAGAAATATACCGTTGATAACATTGATGTTCTGAGTGACGACAACGCCAGCAGAGCCATTAAAACGCTGGATGCGGGTATGAAACAGCTGGGTGTTCAGCGCTCTCGGCTCGGCGCCCAGGCCAACGCGCTGGATTCACGGGTACGCAATCTGGCCAATGCCAATGAGAACCTCAGTGCTGCCCGCTCAAGGATCCGGGATGCCGATATGGCTGTGGAGTCGGCACGGTTGGTCAGTACCCAAATCTTGCAGCAGGCGAGCTCTTCGATTTTGAGTCAGGCAAACAGTCGCCCCAATGCGGCCCTGAGTTTGCTGCAATCCTGAGCGGGGCTGCCAGCCAACAAGTAATTGGTCGCCATTATTGGCACGATCAATAAAGAGAAGAGGCCACCCGTTGGGTGGCCTCTTCTCATATTGCCTCTTGTTACCGGGCTTATTGTGGCAAGCGTCAGAGAGTGATCCCCTTGAGTGCCTGGGTCAGCTCGGTGGCGGTGGCTTTCAGTCCCTGAGTACCGGCTACCGAGGCGCTGGCAGACTCTTCCACCTGCGCCGCTTCATGGCGTACCTGATCGAGATTGTGGGTGATCTCGGCGGCGACCGAGCTCTGCTCCTCGCTCGAGGTAGCGATCTGGGTGCTCATCTCCAGCACCGCATCGCTGTGGTTGCTCAGTTTTTCGATATCCAGCCCCACCTCGCTGATGAGCTGCTGGCTACTGGCGGCGCGGCCAACTGTCTTCTCCATGATCTCGTTGAGGGCGCCGGTACCGGTCTGCAGCTCCTCGATCATCTGCTGGATCTCCACCGTCGCCTGCTGGGTACGGCTGGCGAGGGTACGCACCTCGTCGGCCACCACCGCAAAGCCGCGACCCTGCTCACCGGCACGGGCCGCTTCGATGGCGGCGTTGAGGGCCAACAGGTTGGTCTGCTGGGAGATGGCGTTGATGACGTTGACCACTTCGTTGATCCGGTTGGCATTGTGGGTGAGCCGCTCGACCGCGCCGGAGGCGTTGCCAATCTCGTCGGCCAGGGTGCGGATCGCCTCGATGGTACGAGCTACCCGGTTGGCGCCATTGGCCGCCTCTTCACTCGATTGGCGGGTCTGCTGCAGGGTGTCGTTGGCATTGCGCGCCACTTCGCGGATCGCCGCCGACATCTGCTCCATGGCGGTGGCCAGTGAATCCATGTGCTGGCGCTGGGAGCGTGCCAGGGTCTCGCCTTCGCGGGCATGGTCACGAAACTCGTCGGCGGCCATGGTCAGCGCTTCGGCAGACTCCTCCACCAGTTTTACGATCTGGTGCTGGCGGTCGGTAAAGCGGTCGATGCTGCCCGCCAGGGTGGAGAACTCGTCGCGCACCGGGAAGAAGTTGAGACGGAAGGTGAGATCCCCGTCCGCCACGGTTTGCAGCGCCTTGTTGGTGGAGTAGAGCGCACCAGAGACAAAGGTCATCATGTAGTGGATCACCAGCGCCATCAGGGCGGCCAGTGCGCCGATCAGGGTCAGGGTCGAGCCTTGGCCGTCCCACATGGAGAGGTTGCCGGTATCGAGATCGCCGGTGACGTAGCCCGCCTGACCCGCTGGCGCGCTAAAGAGGTAGTGAGCCCCTTGCTGCTGCAACCCGCTGCTGCCTTGCTGAGTCAGACGCAGATCCGAAGGCAACACCAGGGTGGGCTGCTGGCTGATAAGCTGCGCCGTGGTCTCGACCCGTTGCTGCAACTGCGCTACCCGCAGGGAGATCTCCTGCTGATGGCTGGTCGCCAGCATGTACCAGCTGAGAAAGGCGATGATAAAGAGCGGTAACCAGAACGCGATATGGAATTTTTCACTGATGGTGAGGTGAATGAGATAGCGGTCAACCCACCGGAATTTAACTTCTTTCATAATGGAGCTGCATCCTGCAGAGATAGAGTGTCGGGCACATTATCGTCTCGGGAATTTTTTTCTTAAGCGGAAGGTGTGAGAAATGGGAGAGCAATCGTTTGTCATTCGGGTGTGGGGGTAGGTGCAGGGGGTGGGATTTCGTTACTTCACCCGTGAGCGGGCGCTGCAACTGGGTTTGCGGGGCCATGCCTACAACCTGGAGGATGGCTCGGTGGAGATCCTGATCAGCGGCCCCGCGCAGGGGGTGCAGATGATGCTGGGGTGGCTGGAGCATGGCCCGCGCACCGCCAGAGTGACCCGGATGGAGTATGAAGAGGCGCTGCCACCCACCGGTCAGGGCTTTCACACCAACTGAAGCGGCAGGGACGAGATGGACGCTGACAAGGAAGGTCTGTTGCTGACTCAGGCAAAAGTCTGGGTCACCCGTTATCAGGAGGCGGCGCGGGCGGTGCGTGAAGAGGCCAGCGAGCCGACCGTGCATGGCTACCGTATCGCGGCGCGCCGCCTGCTGGCGCTGCTCGCCCTGTGGTGGCCACTGCTCTATCACTCCGAACTGGAGCGGCGCTTGTTGCGCTCGCTCGGGCGGCTCTCGGCGCTGCGGGATGCGCAGGTCTACACCGAGCGTTTTGGCAAGCCGCCTGCCAGCACTGTTGATACCCACAAATCGACCTGCCGCGTGCCCCTGTTGTCGCGGCGACTGGCCCGCTGGCTGACAGCGGTGGCGCTGGTGCCGGATGCGCGGGTATTGGTGCCGCTCTATCAGCAACATCTGGCCCTGCGGCTTGATGAGGCGCAGTGCGCCCTCGATGAACATCCTCTCTCTGCCGGAAAATCGGCCCACACCCGTCGTCAACAGTTGCGCCGCTGGCATCGGCTGCGCCTCGAGATCAAGCAGGTCCGTTATGGCGTTGAGCTGCTGCAGGCGCTGGGGGGAGGGGATCCGGGCTGGCTGACCACCCTGACTCATTGGCAGGAGCGACTCGGCCAGTTGCAGGATTGGCGTCAATGGCGGCGGGCGTTGCGAGCAGAGCAGGGACGCCCCCACCAGCAGACGAAACTGCAGCAGCAGTTGAAGGGGAAGGTCACCGCCCGTTTGCGTCTACTGGAGTGCCAGCAGGCGGAGCTGGTGGCGCTCAAACTGGCGATGCTGGCAGGCTTACAACACGGATAAGATGCCAAGTCGGGTGGTCAGGTATTCGGACCAAAGCGCAGATCCTGCCAAGCTGAGTGGCAGAAAGCCATCCGCGACCAGCATCCACAAAAACTATCCAAGCCAAAGATGTGAGACAAAAAAAGAGAGGCCGTTTGGCCTCTCTTCTCTATCTCGCTGTGGTCGCAGTCAGCGATACGCTTACTTGACGCGCATGCCAGGCTGGGCGCCTTCCTGCGGCTCCAGGATCCAGAGATCCTTGCCGCCAGGGCCTGCGGCCAGCACCATGCCTTCGGACATGCCGAAACGCATTTTGCGCGGCGCCAGGTTGGCCACCATCACGGTCAGCTTGCCTTCCAGATCTTCCGGGTTGTAAGCGGATTTGATGCCGGCAAACACCTGACGGGTCTCACCACCGATATCCAGTTGCAGCTTGAGCAGTTTCTCGGCTTCCGGTACCGCTTCGGCCTTCTTGATCAGTGCGACGCGCAGGTCAATCTTGGCAAAGTCGTCATAGCTGATGGTTTCGCTGATGGGGTCGTCTGCCAGCGGGCCGGTCACTTTCGGTGCCTGCTCTTTGGCCAGATCTTCCTTGGAGGCTTCTACCATGGCTTCTACCTTGGCTGGCTCGATGCGGGAGAAGAGCGCCTTGAACGGGGTCAGCTGATGGTTGGTCAATGGCTGGGCCACGCCATCCCAGGAGAGGGTTTCACCCAGGAAGGCTTCGGCACGCTCGGCGAGCAGCGGCATCACCGGCTTGAGGTAAGCCATCAGCACGCGGAACAGGTTGATACCGACGGAGCAGACTTCCTGCAGCTGGGCGTCAGCCCCTTCCTGCTTGGCGATGACCCAGGGAGCCTTGTCATCCACGTAGCGGTTGGCTTTGTCGGCCAGCGCCATGATTTCGCGGATGGCGCGGCTGAATTCGCGTGCCTCATAGGCCTCGGCGATGGTAGTACGGGCGTTGGCAAACTCGGCGTAGAGCTCGGGCTCGGCGCAGGTGGCCGCCAGCTTGCCGTCGAAACGCTTGGCGATGAAACCGGCGTTGCGGGAGGCGAGGTTGACCAGCTTGTTGACCACGTCAGCGTTGACGCGAGCGACGAAGTCATCGAGGTTCAGGTCCAGATCGTCGATGCGGCTGTTGAGCTTGGCAGCGTAGTAGTAGCGCAGGCACTCCGGATCCAGGTGGTTCAGGTAGGTGGATGCCTTGATGAAGGTGCCCTTGGATTTGGACATCTTGGCGCCGTTGACGGTCACATAGCCGTGCACGTTGACCTTGGTCGGCTTGCGGAAGTTGGCACCTTCCAGCATGGATGGCCAGAACAGGCAGTGGAAGTAGGCGATATCTTTACCGATGAAGTGGTAGAGCTCGGCGCTGGAGTCTTTGCTCCAGTAGCTGTCAAAGTCGATGTCGCCGCGCTTGTTGCACAGGTTCTTGAAAGAGGCCATGTAGCCGATGGGGGCATCGAGCCAGACGTAGAAGAACTTGCCCGGTGCGCCGGGGATTTCGAAACCGAAATAGGGAGCGTCACGGGTGATGTCCCACTGCTGCAGGCCGCTCTCGAACCACTCCTGCATCTTGTTGGCCATCTCTTCCTGAATGGCGCCGGAGCCGCGTACCCACTCAGAGAGCCATTTTTCAAACTGCGGCAGGTCGAAGAAGAAGTGCTCGGAGTCCTTCATCACCGGAGTCGCGCCGGAGACGGCGGATTTCGGATCAATCAGCTCGGTCGGGCTGTAGGTGGCGCCGCAGCTATCGCAGTTGTCACCGTACTGTTCCGGGGATTTGCACTTGGGGCAGGTACCCTTGACGAAACGGTCCGGCAGGAACATCGATTTTTCCGGATCGAACAGCTGGGTAATGGTGCGGCCCTTGATAAAGCCACCGTCTTTCAGACGACCGTAGATCAGTTCCGCCAGCTCGCGGTTTTCGTCGCTGTGGGTGGAGTGATAGTTGTCAAAGCTGATGTTGAAACCGGCGAAATCGGTCTGGTGCTCTTTGGAGACGGCCGCAATCATCTCTTCCGGGGTGATCCCCATCTGTTGCGCTTTGAGCATGATCGGGGTGCCGTGGGCATCATCGGCACAGATGAAGTGCACCTGATGACCGCGCATTCGCTGATAACGAACCCAGATATCGGCCTGGATGTGTTCCAGCATGTGGCCAAGATGGATGGAGCCATTGGCATAGGGGAGGGCGCAGGTTACCAGCATTTTACGAGGATCAGTTGCCATATTACGTTCTTGATGTGCTTGTTGGGATGATAGAGTGCCGTGCATGTTACCCGAATTGGGGGTAGCCTGCCTAGGGTTGTGGCTGTGCCGACCTTGGCAGAACCTGCCGTGACGATGGCAGGCAAGCCACTGATTTGTGTGCGGTAACCGTTCACCTCAAGATAAAGACAAGATAATGAGGAGTTAATGGTGATTGATTCAGTAAAACAGATCCTCGCCGAATTTAAGCCAGCAGGCTGGCACAAGGATCTGGTGGATGCCGGATTCGTTCGCGAGATCATCAATCAGGGTCAGGGGCTTACTATCCGGCTGGTATTGCCGTTTGCCGGTCTCTCGCTGCTCGATCAGCTCAAAGAAAACTACGATGCCAGGCTGCGCAGCGCCACGGGTGCCGCCCGTATCGACTGGGCACTGGAGATTGATGTCGCCAGCATGCCGCGGGCGCAAGGGCTCAATGCCGTGCAAGGGATCCGCAACATCATCGTGGTTGCCTCCGGCAAGGGGGGGGTGGGCAAATCCACCACCGCGGTCAACCTGGCGCTGGCCCTGCAAAAAGAGGGGGCGCGGGTCGCCATTCTCGATGCCGATATCTATGGCCCCTCCATTCCCACCATGATGGGCACCCTCAAGGAGCGCCCGGTCAGTCATGACGGCAAGCTGATGGAGCCGGTGATGGCCTGTGGCCTCAAGAGCAACAGTATCGGCTATCTGGTCTCCGAGCAGGATGCCACCATCTGGCGTGGCCCGATGGCGAGCAAGGCGCTGGCGCAGATCCTCCATGAGACCCGTTGGGGTGAAGTGGATTATCTGGTGGTGGACATGCCGCCGGGTACTGGCGACATCCAGCTCACCATGGCCCAGCAGGTGCCCACTTCGGCGGCAGTGATCGTCACAACCCCGCAAGATGTGGCGCTGGCCGATGCCCGCAAGGGGATCGCCATGTTCAACAAGGTCAATGTGCCGGTGCTCGGCATCATCGAGAACATGAGTTACCACGTCTGCAGCGCCTGCGGTCACCATGAACCGCTGTTCGGTACCGGTGGTGGCCAGAAGATGGCAGAGCAGTATCAAGTGGCGCTGCTTGGCCAGCTGCCGCTGCACATCGATATCCGCCAGCACATGGATGATGGCTGCCCGACGGTGTTCGGCGCACCGGAAGGAAGCCTGGCTCAGGCCTATTTGAAACTGGCGCGCAGGGTAGGGGCTGAACTCTTTTTCAGCGCAAAACCGATTGCGACCCCCCTCTATGCCATGGCACTGGATGAATAATCGGCTATCGGTCACTTGAAAGGGAATTGAGGGTGGGCATGACCCACCCTTTTTTATATAATGGATCGGTTTAAACCATCCCCACTGCTCTTCTCTTTTAGGTATTTGTCATGTCTGATACTCAACATTCGTGTGTGATCATCGGTATTGCGGGCGCATCTGCGTCTGGCAAAAGTCTTATCGCCCAGACCATTTATGAAGAGCTGGTGGCCGAACTGGGCGCAGGTCAGATTGGTGTGATCACCGAAGATTGCTACTACCGTGATCAGACCCACCTGACCATGGAAGAACGGGTCAAGACCAACTATGACCACCCCAATGCGCTGGACCACGACCTGCTGGTACAGCACCTGAGCCAGCTGGTCAAAGGTGATGCGGTCGCCATTCCCCAGTACTCCTACACCGAACATACCCGGATGAGCGAAGTGACCCCGTTTGCGCCGCGCCGGGTGATCATTCTGGAAGGGATCCTGCTGCTGACCGACAGCCGTCTGCGGGATCTGATGGATGCCTCCATCTTCATGGATACCCCGCTCGACATCTGCCTGCTGCGCCGTCTGGTGCGTGACGTGCAGGAGCGTGGCCGTACCATGGACTCCGTGCTCAAGCAGTATCAGAAGACGGTGCGTCCGATGTTCCTGCAGTTTATCGAGCCGTCCAAACAGTATGCCGATGTGATCGTGCCCCGTGGGGGCAAGAACCGCATCGCCATCGACATGCTCAAGGCGCGTATTCGCCACATGTTGATTGGTTAAGATGAAACAAGCCGGGTGATGCCCGGCTTTTTTAAAAGCACAATTTGTCAGGAGAGTCGCCCAATGCGTCTGTGTGATACCGATATTGAACGCCATCTGGATGAAGGCAAGATCGTCATTGAGCCACGGCCCGGGGTAGAGCGGATCAGTGGTGTCAGTGTCGATGTGCTGCTGGGTAACGAGTTTCGGGTGTTTCGCGATCATACCGCTCCCTATATTGATCTGAGCGGTCCGAGCAGCGAGATGGCCGATGCCATCGATCGGGTGATGAGTGACGAAATCCACGTCCCCGATGGTGAAGCCTTCTATCTGCATCCGGGACAGTTGGCGCTGGCGGTGACCTATGAATCCGTCACCCTGCCTGCCGATATCGTCGGCTGGCTGGATGGCCGCTCGTCATTGGCGCGCCTGGGTCTGATGGTGCATGTGACCGCGCACCGCATCGATCCGGGTTGGTCCGGTCGCATCGTGCTGGAGTTCTACAACGGCGGCAAACTGCCGCTGGCGCTGCGCCCGAAGATGAAGATCGGCGCCTTGAACTTCGAGATGCTCTCCGGCGCCGCCGCCCGTCCGTACAACAAGCGGGAAAATGCCAAGTACAAGAGCCAGCAGGGCGCTGTTGCCAGCCGCATAAATCAGGACTGATAACAGGTCTTACTACAACGATTCAAGGGAGCACAAGGTGCTCCCTTTTTGCATCTGGAATCAAACGGGTATGGGGTTTGAGGTGCTGGTCGGATGAGATTGGCGGGGAAGGGGTGTTTTATCACCATTTTTACCCATTTTCTGTCATAAAAACGTCATAAAAATGAAATTATTGGCTTAAATATCAGCTATTTTTGTCCTTTCCCGCAATCATCGATGGCTTTAATTAATCGGTGGCAAGCCGCATAAAGACTGGCTCTAGGATATTTTTTACCAAAAAGCTCTTTTTTTTTATGGCTGAAATATTTCAATGGTGGCTATGGTGTTGGCCGCCATCTGGCATAATCCGCCGCAACTCATAAACAGGCTTTTTTTTATGTTTGAAATGTTTAGTGGTTTGGGTTTGTGGTGGTCAATCGGTTTGGTATTGGCCGTTTTTTTTGTGCTTGCCTATGAATTTATCAACGGCTTTCACGATACCGCCAACGCGGTAGCAACGGTTATCTATACCAAGGCGATGCCGGCTCACCTGGCGGTGGTCGCATCGGGGATCTTCAACTTTTTCGGCGTCATGTTCGGCGGTTTGGGTGTGGCCTATGCCATTGTCCATCTGCTGCCCATCGACCTGCTGCTTGGGATGGATTCCACCCAAGGGTTGATCATGGTCTTCTCCTTGCTGTTTTCCGCCATCGTGTGGAACCTGGGTACCTGGTTCTTCGGGATCCCGGCCTCCAGTTCACATACCTTGATCGGTTCCATTCTGGGGGTAGGCGGCGCCTATGCCTGGATCACCCATAAACCGGTGACAGAGGGGATCAACGTGGGCAAAGCGATCGACATCATGCTTTCCCTCATTATCTCTCCCACCATCGGTTTCATCATCGCGGCGCTGCTGCTGCTGGCGATGAAGCGCATCTGGACCAGCAACAAGATCCACAAGACGCCGGAAGAGCGTCAGCTGGTGGATGGCAAGAAACACCCGCCGTTCTGGGCGCGTCTGACCCTGGTGGCCTCTGCCATGGGCGTCAGCTTCGTGCACGGCTCCAACGATGGCCAGAAGGGCATCGGTCTGGTGATGCTGGTGCTGATCTGCATGGCGCCCGCCTATTTTGCACTGGACATGAGCAGCCGCTCCTATGATCTGGACCGGACCCAGGATGCCAACCAGCGCATCATGGAGATCTACCAGCGCAACCAGCCCGCCCTCTCTGGCGTCATCAACTTCTCTGCACCGGTAACGGCTCAGGAAGAGCTGATGACCCACTGCTCCGCCGATGGCGTGTTGCAGGCGATGGCTACCCTGGATGCCCGTCTGGCTGCGGTGCGTACTTATGATCAGATGAGCCTGACTGATCGCCGTGAAGTGCGTCGTCTGCTGCTCTGTATCGATGACACCGCCCGCAAGGCTGCCAAGCTGCCGCTGCCCGCCAAGGAGCTGACCGATCTGGCCAAATGGCGCAAGGATCTGACCGCGACCGCTGAATATGCACCGACCTGGGTGATCGTCTCCATCGCGCTGGCGCTGGGTTGCGGCACCATGGTGGGCTGGCGTCGTATCGTCCATACCGTGGGCGAGAAGATCGGTACCACCGGCATGACCTACAGCCAGGGCATCGCGGCCCAGATCACGGCTGCAACCTCCATCGGGGTCGCCAGTCTGACCGGTATGCCGGTGTCCACCACCCACATCCTCTCCTCTGCGGTGGCGGGTACCATGATTGCCAACAAATCCGGCCTGCAGAGCCAGACCATCAAGACCATACTGATGGCCTGGGTGTTGACCCTGCCGCTGACCATGCTGCTCTCCGGCGGCCTGTTCATCGTCAGCCACCATCTGTTTGGTGGATAACATCGTTACTTTTTTTTAAAGGGCCTGCGGGCCCTTTTTTCATATCTGCGATTGAATCACCTCTGGTTTTCTAGACACTCTTTTGCTGAAAAATAAACCGCCTTTCAATCTCTACCGGCGGCTGTAGTGGTCAACTAAATCCGGACACTTGGCTAGGCCGAACCTCGGCTTTTGCTGGCGGGATCCCGTCATTGTGTTGATATGGACGCCGCCAGTTGTAGTAATCCATCAGGTAATAACTGATATCCCTCATTGCTTCCCACAGACCCATGTATCCCGTTGCCGGAGCTACTCTGACTTCAGGCTTCTGAACAACCGCTCCATCGGGGCGTTATCCCAACAGTTACCACGGCGACTCAGATAGCGCCACAGTCGTTGCCGAAATGCCCGACTGCCGTATTGGCTACCCTACTCGGAGTAAAACAGCACGCCTGATAGGCCATCTCCAGTGCTTTGATTGCCAACTCTGCATCAGGTTTGTCAGACATCGCCCAGCCGGCGACCCGCCAAGTATGACCGGCGCAACTCGCTGCGTTGCTGTATCCGCTCACGGTTAATCGTCCGCTTGCGAGCCAGATAGTCGTAAAAACAGGATGTTGGAACACCGAAAGCACAGCAGACCAGGGTGATGGGAGCTTGCTCTCTTAATTGGTCTGGTGGCGACTGTACCACCTAAAATGGTGTCCGGGATGATTAGACCAAACAGCAACCACCACCAAGTCTGCCGTCATGCGTGGTTTCATTGAATTCAATCTTTAAAACGGTCATCCGAATGATTGCCGTATGCCAACAAACAAAAGTCTGCTCTAACTATATCAATTGGCATGATGCTGAACATGAGCGCTTTGAATAGGCGCTCTCGGGGATATCCAAGGCGCAAATATGCGTGGAAGCTGGGGGCGGTGAAAGAGAAATAACAAAGGGAGGGCGTGAGTCTCAACGAGGGGCTCGTTGGAGCTATAAGAGGATAGGGAAGAGAGTAATAAAAAAGCCACACCGATTGGTGTGGCTTTGATTAACGGGCTAACCCGGATCGGTTACGGACGACCAGCAGGGCTGGTAGCCACGTTGACGGCAGCTGTGCTACCACCATGACGACCGGATGTGCTCACCTCGTTGCGTACCAGCGGCGGGTGGTTAACCGGCTCACGAGCAGGCAGGGCAGGGGCTTCGGCAGGAGTTGCCATCGGCGCTGATGCCTTGCGAGCACGAGCCAGCAAGCCAGCACCGTGTACTACCTGTTTGGTGACAACCGGCGCCTCTTCCACCACAACCGCAGCCACGGCAGCCGGGGTTTCGATGACAGCAGCAGGAGCTGGTGTTTCAACAACAGCGGCGACAGGTGTGGCTTCCACAACAGGGGCTGTTACGGCCGGTGCTTCTTCAACAACCGGGGCCGTTTCAACAACGTGTGCGGTTTCAACCACGGTGGCGGTGACCACTTCGGCAACCGGCGCAGCAACAACGGCTACTTCTGGCTCTGCGGCAACTACAACCTCAGCGACAGCTTCAACAACCGGGCTGGTAGCAACATCGGCTTGAGTTGCTGCAACCAGGGCAGTGGCCTGCTCGGCAGCTTCTTCGGCAATGGCTTCAGCAACGACGTGCTCGGTCAGCGCGGAAGAGGCCTGAAGGGCGGCAGCAATGGCTTCCGCGCTCGGGATGGTGACCACGGGTACTACCGGCTCTTCGGCTTTTACCTTGGCAGCATCAGCCTGAGCAGCGGTAGTGAGCTGGCCTTCTGTCGCGGGTTGCTCTTCATCACGCTGGCTGCGGGCATCTTCGTTGATGCGCTTGCGACGCTGGCCTTCGATACGCTGGGTACGCGGAGTGCGACGTGAACGGCGTTGCCCTTCACTCTGCTCTTCCTGCTCGTTACCCACTGCATCGATTACCTCAGCTTGCACTGCTGCATCGTCAACCGGCCGGGCAGGGGTGTCAGCAGCGGCGACATCGACGCGGATCTGCTTGCGCAGTTGGCGACGTTCGCGGCGCTCGGCCACTTTCTGCTCTTTTTCCTGACGTGGCTCGATGGCGACTGCATCAACGGCTTCTACCGCTTCAACAACGACCTCGGCGCGCGGCTCACGGGGAGCACGCGGTTCACGGGCCGGACGTGGCGCACGCTCTTGACGAGGTTCGCGAGGCTCGCGTTCCTGACGGGGTTCACGTTCCATGCGCTGTTCGCTGCGCACTTCACCACGGGTCTCGTTACGGGCTTCACGTTCCTGACGAGGCTCACGCTCTTTACGGGGACGGCGATTGCGGTTTTCACCCGCTTCGCGGTTGCCACCTTCACGCTTCTCGCCAGCTTCCGCATTGTTGCGGTTGTTGCGATTGTCGTCACGACGGGGACGCTGGCCACGGGCGCGGGTCTCATCACGCTGGTGACGATGACCTTCCTCTTTGCGAGCTTCACGCGCGGCCGGTTTCTCGGCTGACGCTTTCACTTCGGCAGGGGCTGCATCGCTGCTGAACAGGCCGGTAATGCCTTTGATCAGCTTGCTGAAGAAACCGGCTTCGGCAGGGGCCGCAGCAACGGGCGCCACAGGCTGTTGCGGTGCAACAGGAGCCGGTTGTGCCGGTTGGGCAAAGCCTTGCAACAGCGGTTGCTCACGCTCGATCACCTGGGCCTGTTTCGGCTGGTAGGTCGGCTTGGCAATTTCGGTTTTCAGCTCGTAGCTGGCCGCTTCCGGGATCTCGTTCTGACGAATGCGGGTTACTTCGTAGTGCGGGGTTTCCAGATGCTGGTTCGGAATGATGTAAACACGCACATCATTGCGCTGCTCCAGACTGGCGATGGCGGCACGCTTCTCGTTAAGCAGATAGGCGGCAACATCCACCGGCACCTGGCCGTGAACCTGCTCGGTGTTGTCCTTCATTGCCTCTTCTTCGATGAGACGCAGGATGGACAGGGCGAGGGATTCGTTGTCACGGATGACCCCTTGACCCTGGCAACGGGGGCAGATATGGCTGCTGGACTCGTTGAGGGAGGGGCGCAGACGCTGGCGAGACATCTCCAGCAGACCGAAACGGGAGATCCGGCCCAGCTGGATGCGGGCCCTGTCCTGATGCACCGCTTCACGCAGACGGTTTTCCACTTCGCGTTGATGGCGAACCGGGGTCATGTCGATGAAGTCGATAACGATCAGGCCACCCAGGTCGCGCAGACGCAATTGACGGGCAATTTCGTCGGCCGCTTCCAGGTTGGTTTGCAGCGCAGTCTCTTCGATATCGCCGCCCTTGGTGGCGCGGGAGGAGTTGATATCGATGGATGTCAGGGCTTCGGTCGGATCGATAACGATGCTGCCGCCGGAGGGGAGGCGCACTTCACGCTGGAAGGCTGATTCGATCTGGCTCTCAATCTGGAAGTGGTTGAACAGGGCAACTTCACCCTTGTACAGCTTCACACGGTTGAGGAAATCGGGGCGAACCAGTTCGATATGGGCTCTGGCACGTTCGAAAATCACCGGATCGTCGATCAGGATCTCGCCCACATCGCGACGCAGATAGTCACGGATGGCGCGCACGATCACGTTGCTTTCCTGGTGGATCAGCACGGGAGCTGTACGCTCTTGTGACGCCTTGTGGATGGAGTCCCAGTGGTTGAGCAGAACGTTCAGATCCCACTCCAGCTCTTCCGGAGACTTGCCCACACCGGCTGTACGCACGATCAGGCCCATGCCTTCCGGCACGGTCAATCCGCTCAGGGCTTCTTTCAGTTCGGTCCGCTCATCACCCTCGATGCGGCGGGAGATACCACCGGCACGGGGGTTGTTGGGCATCAGCACCAAGTAGCTACCGGCCAAGCTGATAAAGGTGGTGAGGGCTGCACCCTTGGTGCCACGCTCTTCCTTGTCGATCTGGACGATAACTTCCTGACCTTCACGGACCACTTCTTTGATGTTGGGACGACCCTGATAGGAGTAACCGGAGGGGAAGTAATTGCGGGCGATCTCCTTCAACGGCAGGAAACCGTGGCGCTCGGCGCCATAGTCAACAAAAGCAGCTTCAAGGCTGGGTTCTACGCGGGTGATCTTACCCTTGTAAATGTTCGCTTTCTTCTGCTCGTGTCCCGGACTTTCAATATCCAAATCGTAGAGCTGTTGTCCGTCAACCAGCGCTACGCGCAACTCCTCTTCTTGAGTTGCGTTGATAAGCATTCTTTTCATTGAGTTCTCATTATTGTGTCATTTTGATTTCCTCCATCTGGGGTCCTGCCGGCGCCGGCCTCGGGTCTTCAGCATACTGGGGCAACCTCCCGGTTGGGGTATGCATGAGGCGCAAACTAAGGGCGCTCTGGTCATCACTTCTCGAGAAGGGATGAATAAGGATGCCGAAATGGAGACAAATAAACGGTAATGTTTGTGTTCTCCATGCGTTGTACCTCGCACCCGGGAACCGTCATGTTCTTGTATACACGGTGTTTCGGGATTGGGTGGCATACTTTTTGGCCACTTAGTACAAGGCTTGAACACAATGACAAAACCTTGTTTATTATCCCATTTAAACCTCTTTTATAGCAAGGCGCCATTTTTCAACAAACCATGCAGCCAAGGGGCGCTGGCAGTGTTAAAATCCGCGCCATGACACAGATACAACAACAAGTGCAGCTGCTCACCATCGAAGCTGAGCATGAAGGGCAGCGCATCGACAATTTTCTCAAGACTCAGCTAAAGGGCGTCCCCAAGAGCCTGATCTATCGCATCCTTCGCAAAGGCGAAGTGCGGGTAAACAAAAAGCGCATCAAACCGGAGTACAAACTCTGCGCGGGTGACGAGGTGCGGGTCCCCCCCGTACGCGTTGCCGAGAAGAATGAGCTGCCATCGGCCAACCTCGGTGTTATCCAGCGTCTGGAGAGTCAGATCCTGTTCGAAGACGATGCCATGATCGTGCTGAACAAGCCCTCCGGCATGGCCGTGCACGGTGGCAGCGGGCTGAGCTTTGGCGTCATCGAAGGGCTGCGCGCCCTGCGTCCGGAAGCCCGCTTCCTCGAACTGGTGCACCGGCTCGACCGCGACACCTCCGGCGTGCTACTGGTTGCCAAGAAGCGCAGCGCCCTGCGCAGCCTGCATGAGCAGCTGCGCGTCAAGACCATGCGCAAGCAGTATCTGGCGCTGGTACGTGGCAAGTGGCAAGCCCACGTCAAGGTAGTCAACGCCCCGCTGCGCAAGAACGATCTGCAATCCGGTGAACGGGTTGTGCGGGTCAGTGCCGATGGCAAGCCCTCCGAAACCCGGTTCCGCATCGTGCGTCAATTTGCCGAAGCGACCCTGGTCGAGTGCAGCCCCATCACCGGCCGTACCCACCAGATCCGCGTGCATACCCTGCATGCCGGTCACCCGATCGCCTGTGACGATAAGTACGGTGAAGCGGCGTTTGACGAGAAAATGCGCAGCCAAGGACTGAAACGGCTCTTTTTGCATGCCTGGAAGTTGAGCTTCACCCATCCGGCCGATGGGCGCGAGATGCAGGTGGAAGCCCCCCTTGCACCCGAGCTTGACGGTTTCCTGGAAAAGCTGGCGCACTAATGCAAGATATCCGGCTCGCCATTTTCGATTGGGACGGTACCCTGATGGATTCAGTGGGCCGGATTGTTGCCTGTGTGCAAGGGGCCGCCAGAGATTGTGAGCTGGCGGTGCCTACGCCAACCCAGATCCGGCAGATCATCGGATTGAGCCTCGATGTCGCCATGTCCCGTCTGTTCCCCTTATGCAGTGACAGTGGAGCTACCAGCGATGAGCGCCAGATTGCCGCACTCATCGATCGCTATCGTCATCACTATCTGCACGATGCCACCCCCAGCCCGCTGTTCGCCGGGGCAGGGGAGTTGCTGCATGACTGGCAGTCACAGGGGCTGCAACTGGCGGTCGCCACCGGTAAATCACGCCGAGGGCTGGATCGGGTATTGGATGAGACCGGACTGCGCCCGCTGTTTGTTACCAGTCGCGGCGCCGATGAGGCCAACTCCAAACCCGATCCGTTGATGCTTGAGCAGATCCTGGCCGAGCTGGGGCTGTCACCCCGACAGGCGGTGATGATCGGTGACTCAGTGCACGATATGGCGATGGCCGAGGCGATCGCCATGCCGCGCATTGGCGTCTCCTGGGGGGTGGATAGCCGTGATGCCCTCGGTCGTCACGGGCCTGTGGCGGTGGTGGACTCCATGGCGGCGCTCAGGGCGCTGTTGTGACCCACTCCTTGCGAGCTACAGGGAGCTGATCGATACAAAATGAGCCCGGCCAATTGGCCGGGCTCATTGCTATGTTGCCTCTCCGGTTAACGCCTCATCTTCTGGAGGGGCGTCCTGTGGCACTCGCCACTCGCCACCCAGCGCCTTGTGCAGCAGTACCACTGTGGTGGCGGTATTGAGGCGGGCCTGTACCCGGGCATCCTGCAGGTTGTTGCTGACACGCTGGGCATTGAGCACGCTGAGGTGGTTTTCGAGCCCCGCCCGGTAGAGGCTGGTCGCCTTGTTGACGGCTATCTGAGCCTGATCGTCGGCCCGGGCGATTAACTGCTGATACTGCTGGCTGTTTGCATAGGCCCTCAACACCGTATCGACCTCGTTGAAGGCGCCATTCACCACCTGCTGGTAGGCGAGGGCAGACTCCCTGAACCCCGCTTGCTGCAGATCCACCATGGCGGCTCCCCGCCCACCATCGAACAGGTTCCAGCTTATGCCTGCGCCGAGGGACCAGCCCACTGAACCGGAGGAGAGCAGATCGTCGAGATCGCTGGCCGACACGCCGGGGGTGCCAGTCAATACCAGTTTCGGATAGCGGTTGGCGATGGCGGCGCCCAGTTGCTGGTTGCGTGCCGCCATCTCCCGCTCGGCCAACGCGATATCAAAGCGCCGGTTCAGCAGTTCGGAGGGCAACCCCACCGGGATCAGGCCCGACATCTGTGGCAACGCGCCCTCGTCGAGCCGGTTGCGGGTCTGCGTCGTGGTCTCTCCGAGCAGGATGGCCAGCCGACCGAGATGGGCGGCGCGCGCACTGTCGAGCATCGGCAGCATGGCCTCTGTCGCGGCCTGGGCGGCGCGGGCATTGGCCAGATCCAGCTCGGAGCCATAGCCATGACGATGCAGCGACTGCACCAGCGTCAACACCTGTTGCTGCTCGGCGATGAGCTGTCTGGTGATGGCGACGCGCTCCCCGGCGGCGCGGTATTGCAGATAGTTGTTGATCACCTCGGCGGTCATCAGGGTAGTGAGATTGCGCTGCAGCAGTTCGGCTTGCTCTACCCGGATGCTGGCCGCCTGACTCAGGGCATCGATCCGGCCAAACAGATCTGCCTCCCAGCCGATGGTGGCACTGGCCAGATGGGTTTGGTTATCACGATCCAGCACACTGAGACTGCTCCCCCCCAGTTGGGGCGGCAGGGTGAACTCGGCAACGGCGGGGCCGCTTAGCGGGCCATTTTCGCTCAACCGCATATCGACATAACCCGCGTTGAGGGCGATGGTAGGCACCTTCAGCGAGGAGACCGCGGTCTGGTAGGATTGCGCTGCTTTGATGCGCTCGCTGGCCATCCTAATGGGGATATTCTGCTGCTGGGCCGCCATGACCAGCCGATCGAGCTGCGGATCATTGAACTGTTGCCACCAGAGTCGTCCGGGCTCCGGTTTGGCCTCACTGATCCCCTCGGCAAGGCTGGCGTTGAGATAGACACTCCCCACGGCCACCTGTGGCACCTCATAGTCAGGGGTCATGCTGCAACCGGCCAGCAGCAGAGCCGTGGCCACCAGGGTGAGTCGAAGATCAGTCATGGCATGGCTCCTTGCTGCGGGAAGGGATGAGTGCGCCTTGCGCTTCGTGCCGATAGAGCAGCTGATAGAGCGCCGGCATCACGAAAAGGGAGAGGAAGGAGGCGGCCGAGAGCCCGCCAACAATGGTCGCGGCCATCTGATCAAACAGCCGGTCGGTCAGCAGCGGGATCATCCCGAGCACTGTCGTGAGCGCCGCCATCGAGATGGCCATGGTACGGTTGAGGGTCGCTCTCTTGACCGCGTCAGCCAGAGCCCGGCCCCCTTTGCGTTCCAGTTCGATCTGGTCGATCAGCACTATGCCGTTTTTGATGATCATGCCACTGAGGCAGATCATGCCGACAATCGCCATAAAGCCGAACGGTTTGTCCAGCAGCAACAGGCTCCAGACAATGCCGATAGAGGCCAGCGGCAGCGTCACCAGAATGATAAACGGCTGACGGTAGGCACTGAACATGGCGATCAGAATGATGGTCATCAGCACCATCGCCTTGGGGGTCTGGGTCATCAGATCATCGACCGAGCGCTTCTCGTCATAATATTCACCGCCCCACGCCATGGTGTAGCCGGGGGGCAGGGGAATCGCCTCCAGTTCGCGGGCAATCGCCTTGCGCACATTGGAGGGGGTATCGCCCCTCACGTCTGCCTGCACCGTGATGGCAGGCTGGCGGTTGTAGCGCCAACGCATGCTCTCTTCTCCCTTGAACTCGATGCCATCGACCACCTGTCCCATCGGCACGCTGTGGCTGCCGAGCAGGGAGCGCACCGGAATATTGTCAAACTGGGCCAGGTTGGCATTGCTGCTGCGCAGCTTGATGGGGATGAGATCATCATCACGGCGCATCTGGCCAATCAGGCTGCCATCGGTTGCCCGGGTAATGGCGTTGGCGATGTCGGCGCGATTGATGCCGGCGATCCTCGCCGCATCCTGATTGATGAGGGGCACCAGCACCTTGCTCTCCTGGCGCCAGTTATCCCTGATATAGATGAGGTGAGGGTTGGCGGCCAGCCGCCGTTTGGCCTCATTGGCGAGCCGATGCAGCTGTTGCGGATCTGGTCCGACGAAGCGTGCCTCGATGGCAAATTTGTCCTTGGTGGCCAGCTTGAGCGGGCGGAATCTGGGCTCGGCGTAGGGAAATTCGGCCTGCAACCAGGCATCGCCTGCCGCCGTCAGGGTGGCAATATCCTCATAGCTGCGGGTGTTGATCAGGATCTGGCCATAACTGCTGTCGAAGGGCTCCGGCTCTACCGTGACCGAGAAACGGGGGGCACTCTCGCCGATATGGCTGGAGAGGCTGGTCACCTGTGGCTGGCGCAGCAACCACTGCTCAATCTTGTGCATGTCGGCCGAGGTCTGGGCAATCCGCCCGCCGTTGGGCAGCCAGTAGTCGAGAAACAGCATGGGGCGATCGGAGGAGGGCATGAAGTTGACCTGCAGCAATGGAATGATCGCCAGGGTCAGCAGCAGTACCGGGGCGACCCCGAGCAGCAGTTTGACCGGGTTATCCACCGACCAGCACACCGCTTTTTGGTAGAGCGCTGCCAGCCGTGAAGGCGGGATCGGCTCATCGGTTTGGGTCGGTGCGGGAATGAAATACCAGCAGAGCAGCGGGGTGACCGTCATGGCGATGAGCCAGGAGAGCAGCAGCGAGCTGCACAGCACCTGCACAATCGAGAGGGCGAATTCGGCCGCATCGGTCTGGGAGAAGAGCACGGGCGCCGTACCCAGCGCGGCGATCAGGGTCGCCGCCAACAGCGGCAGTGCCATTTCGCGGATGCTGTCGCTCACCGCCTGATTGCGGGCAATCCCCTGACGCAACTTGGCCTCAACGAGATCGACGATGACGATGGCGTTATCCACCAGCATACCCAGCGCCAGGATAAATGAACCGAGCGAGACCCGCTGCAGATCAACCTGGGTCAGGTTGAGGTAGATCAGGGTAAAGAGGATGGTCAGCAACAGGCTGACCCCGACGATGGCGGCACTGCGCCAACCCATGAAGATCAGCAGCACGATCACCACGATGATCACGCTCTCGGCCAGGTTGATGATGAAGTTGTTGACGGACTTGGCTACCTCTTCCGGTTGATAGGCGACGACGCCGACATGAACCCCTTCCGGGAGAGTGGCTTCGAATTGTGCCAACTCCTGGCGGAGGGTATCGCCAATGCTGACCACGTTGATGCCGTTGACCGGGCTGACTGCCAGGGTGATCGCCTGCTGGCCGTTGAAACGGCTCAGAGTCATGGCGGGATCCTGATAGTCGAGGTAGACGTTGGCGATATCACCCAGCCGCACGGTAGCGCTTTCCAGACCATTGATGCCGGTTTTGATGCTGAGGTTCTGGATATCTTCCACACTGCCGAACGCCCCGGCCTGTTCGACGCGGATCTGCTCGATGCCCATGGCGAAATCGCCGCTGTGCAGCGGCAGGTTCTGGCTACCCAGCTGTTCGAACAACTGCAGGGTGGTCAGGGTGGCCTGCGCCAGTCGCTCATCATCGACATCGATGTTGATCACCTGCTCCTGAATACCGTGCAGTTGTATCTTTTTCACTCCCTCGATGGCCTTGAGCCGGCGTTGCAGCTCGCGGGCGTGATCCTTGAGCTCGGCCATGGCGACACTGTCACCATAGAGGGAGAAGAGCATGCCATACACTTCGGAAAATTCGTCCTGCACTATGGTGAGTTGGGCCTGGGGAGGCAGCGAGAGCTTGACGTCATTGACTTTGCGGCGCAGCAGATCCCACTGCTGGGGCAGTTCGGCCGAGTTCACCTGCTCCTGCAGATCGACAAAGATCATCGAACTGCCGGGACGGGAGAGAGAGCGCAGCTTCCACAGATGCTCCATCTCCTGCAACTTGGTTTCGATGGGATCGGTGACCAGCCGCTCCACCTCACCGGCATCGGCGCCGGGATAGAGGGTCACGATCACCGCACTCTTGACCGTGAAGGCGGGATCTTCCAGCTTGCCGAGCTGGAAGTAGGAGACCAGCCCGACCAGGGTGCAGAGCAGGGTGAAGAAGATCACGAAGGTCTTCTGGCGCAGTACAAAGGTTGAGAGATTCATGATTTGGCCACCCGTTCCAGCGACAGGTCTGCCATGATGGCGACCTGTTCACCCTCGCTGACAAAGGCGCTGCCTGCCACTACCAGCTGATCGCCCGTTGCTAGCTCACCGCTGACACAGAGGGCATCCCGCTGCTGGCCATGAAGCGACACCGGCACCCGGACCACCCGATCCGCATCCACCCGCCAGACATGCCACTGGCGATCCTGACTGTTGACCGCCATGGCGGGCAGACAGAAGAGGCGGGTGTCCGCTTGCTGCGGCAGGTCGAGGGTGACATTGACCGACTTGCCCGCCACCAGATTGTTCTGATCCCGCGGCAGGGAGAGCGTCACCTCGTAGGTACGTTTGAGCGGGGCGGGGATGGAGGCGATATCGGTCACCGTCACCGCGATATCTTGCTGGCGCTGGCCCCAGGCGAGGTGGCCAGGCAGGCCGGGCGTGATCCTGGCAACCTGGCGCTCCGGTACGTCGATCACCACATTGAGCCGCTCCGGCTGGTGCAGGGTAAGCACCTTGACGCCGGGCAGCACAAATTCGTGGTTGTCGATGTGTCGCTTGCCGATCACCCCGTCAAAGGGGGCGCGCAGCTCGCTGTAGGCCAGCGCATCGCGGGCTTTTTGCAGTCCCTGGCTGGCCATCTCGACCGCCGCGCCGGCGCGGGCTTCGGCACTGATGGCCCGATCAAGATTGACATCGGCGATGGCGTTGTCGGCGGTGGCCTGCCTGATCCGTTGCAGCTCATTGCGCGCCAGCCGATGGGCGGCACGGGCTTCGGCCAGCTGGGCCTCTCCCTGAGTGACAGTGACCTGGAAATCGTGGGGATCGAGGCGGGCAAGCAGATCCCCCTTGTTGACCCGTGTCCCCTCGGTCACCACCAGCTCCTGCAACATCCCATGTACCCGGAACGACAGATCGGTGGTGCGGGCCGATTTCAGCACGCCGCTGAAGGTGTGCTGGCGGGTGGCGACGGGGGCTTTCAGGGTCATGACCTGGACGGTGCGCAGTTGCGGTGGTTGCGGCGCAGCTGGCGTGGTGGCGTCGGCGCCACAACCGCTCAACAACAGCAGGATAGCGCTGCCGAGCAGTGTTGTTTTGAAGCGGGGAGGTGTCATGAGAGGATTCCTTTAGACAAGTGTCATCAAATGGCGCCAGTCTAATTGAATCACTCCTTGTGATTAATCCCGTCTATCCATGCTTCTATGTCTCGTAATTTGTGACAATCAGCCGAGTAACAACGCCGACTCAGCCAACAGACTCTCTATCAGCAAACGGGCGGCATGGGTCATTCCCTTGCGGCTGGGATACACCAGCCAGGCATCATCGAGATAGACCTTGTGGGTCGGCAGGATCTCCAGCAATTCGCCACTGGCGACCTGTGCCTTGACACTCAGCTCGGGCAGCAGGCTGATCCCGGCCCCCTTGAGCACCGCGTAGCGGATATAGTGGCTGCTGTTGGAGATGAGCCGGCTGCTGACCTTGAGCGGGCCGGTATTGAAGTTCCAGCAATCCTCCAGCTCGCCGCTGGCCAGGCGATGGATCAGCAGGGCGTGTTGATGAAGATCGTCAAGTTGTTGCGGCATGCCGTGAGCGGCCACATAGGCCGGGCTGGCGTAGAGTTTGCGTGAGACCGTGGTCAGGGGACGTGCGACAAACGAGCTCTCTTTCATCTCGCCAATATGGACGCAGGCATCGAGCCCGTAGTTCATGATGTCGTGATAACCGAGGTTGCTGACGTGGGTCTCCAGGGTGATGAGGGGATACTTGTCGAGAAAATTGACCAGCAAGTCGTGGGCCAGTATGTCGGCATCCCCGATCAGGCCCAGCTTGACCGAACCGGTAGGGGCCGAACTCTGGTTCTTGATGCTCTGGTTAAGAGTCTCTAGTCGCGGAATGATCTCCTGCAACTGCATAAAATAGTCGGTGCCGGCCGGCGTCAGGGTTAGCTTGCGGGTGGTGCGGGTAAACAGCTTGCAGCCCAGCGCATGTTCCAGATCGCCAATGCGTCGGCTGACCTGGGCCCGTGGCACATCGAGGGAGTGTGCCACGGCGGCAAAGTTGCCCAGTTCGACCACAGAGAGAAAAAGCCTCAAATCATCTATACGCACAATCCGGATCCTGGTTGATAGGGTTGAAGCGGCGCACCAGTGCGCCACCCGTCATAAGCACTTGTCCAGCAGGCATCTCCGCGAGACGGCGGGTTGTCGGCACACCGGACATCAGGGCAGGGCGATGCCGTGGCGATCCAGCAGCTCGATCAGGCCGATCAGTGGCAGACCGATCAAGGCATTGGGGTCGCGCCCCTCCAGCCCTTTGAACAGCACGATCCCCATCCCTTCACATTTGAAGCTGCCGGCACAATCGAGGGGCAATTCTGCTTCTACATAGCGGCGAATGGCGGCTTCATCGAGGTTGCGAAAATGGACGGTGAAGGGTTCCACCAGTTGATGAGCCTCACCGGTTGCGGCATTCACCACGCACAGGCCGGTATAGAAGGTAACACTGCGACCCTGGGCCGCCATCAGCTGGGCGATGGCATTGTCGATGGTGCCCGGTTTGCCAAGGATGTGATCATCGCAGACACACACCTGATCAGATCCGATGATCAAGCCGTGATCACGTTGCCCGGCGATGGCATCAGCCTTGGCGCGGGCCAGTCTGGCTACCAGCGCGTTGGCGGATTCGCCAGCCAGCGGGCGCTCATCAACGTCTGGGGCGGCACATTCAAAGGGGAGGCCAAGCTTCTCCAGCAGGGCTTTGCGATAGCGAGAAGTTGAGGCGAGGATAAGATTCTGTGGCATAATCCGAATACCGATGAAAGCGAGTACCGGCATTCTAGGGACTTGTGACGTTAAAATCATCGGCGGTAAGGACTTTTTCCTTTGACTATCAGTTGTTGGACCTATATTATTCGCGCCCTATGCAAAAGGTGAAGTTGCCCGTTAAGGTTGATCCAGTCCGTAGTGCCTTGAAGCTGCTCGATTACATCGGGATAGTGGAAAAGTCGCAGATGCCCAGGCTGGAGGAATCAACCGCTGGCTTGCAGAGTGATATCGATGTATCACTGCACTTTGGCAAAGATGTCCAGAAGTTGACCGTTATGAAAGGCACTGCCCATGCCAAGGTTGACCTGGTTTGCCAACGTTGCGGAGAGACATTCGAACACCTCTGTGAAGCTGAATTTATATACACTCCGCTGTTCGAAAGAACAAACGAGGAAGAACTGCCGGAAGCTTATGAGCCCATTGAGTTGGACGAAAACGGCGAGATAGATCTTCATAAAATCCTGGAGGATGAACTTATCCTCTCGTTGCCTCAAGTCGCAATGCATCCGATGGATGCCTGCCCGAGAGGAAACATGGAGATGACCTGGGGTGAAATCGAACCTGCTGATGAGCGGCCGAATCCCTTTGCAGTTCTTGAAGAGCTTAAACGTAAGTGAATTTAGGAGTTAGCCTACAATGGCCGTACAACAGAACCGTAAAACCCGTGCCAAGCGTGGCATGCGTCGTTCCCACGATGCGCTGACCACCGCTGCCCTGACTGTTGATCAGACCAGTGGCGAAATTCATCGTCGTCACCACGTGACTGCCGATGGTTTCTACCGCGGTAAAAAGGTAATCGCTTAAGGATTGCCTTTGTCTACGCAAACTGTCGCGCTAGACATCATGGGGGGAGATATTGGCCCCTCGGAAACAGTGCCTGCCGCCGTGCAGGCACTGTCTCTTTTACCCCAGCTAAAACTGATCCTGGTCGGCGACCAGCACCAGACCTCTTCTTTGCTGCAGCAACATGGCTTGCTGAATCATCCCCGCGTTCGTTTCGTACATGCATCCCAGGTGGTTGGCATGGGCGATAAACCGATCGTGGCGTTGCGTACTCTGAAAGACTCCTCCATGCGGGTGGTGCTCAATCTGGTGAAAGCCGGTGAGGCCGATGCCTGCGTCAGTGCCGGCAATACCGGCGCGCTGATGGCGATGGCCAAATGCGTGCTCAAATCCCTGCCCGGGGTAGACAGACCCGCCCTCATCAAGGCGTTACCGACATTGAGCGGCAAACGCACCGTGATGCTGGATCTTGGCGCCAATGTCAGTTGCGATGCGGATACCTTGCTGCAGTTTGCAGTGATGGGCTCCGTCGTGGCCGAAAAGGTCGAAGGCATTGCGTCACCTCGTGTTGCCTTGCTCAACATCGGCGAGGAGGAGATCAAGGGCAACGATCTGGTGCGTCACAGCGCCGAATTGTTGCGCCAGTGCCACGCGCTCAATTATGTCGGGTTCGTCGAAGGGGATCGCATCTTCAGCGGTGACAGCGATGTGATTGTCTGTGACGGTTTTGTCGGCAATGTGGCCCTCAAGACGGCGGAGGGTGTGGTGCGGATGATGGCCCAGCTGGCCGGATATCCCCGCAAGAAACGCAGTTTTCTTGGTCGGATCGCCGGTTTTATGTTCAAACGGCGTTTTTCTTACCTGAACCCCGACCAGTATAACGGGGCAAGTCTGTTAGGATTGCGCGGCATTGTGGTAAAAAGTCATGGGCGGGCCGAACGGCGCGCCCTGTGTAATGCGATCCTGCTGGCCGCACAAGAGGCCAAACATCAACTTCCACTGCAAATAGCAGATCGCCTTGAAGCTGTCTTCTCTGACAGGGATCTATAAGAACTCTATGCATAGCAAAATTCTGGGTACTGGCAGCTACCTGCCGAGTTCAGTGCGTACCAACGCCGATCTCGAGCAGATGGTTGAGACCAGTGATGAGTGGATCGTGGAACGCACCGGTATCCGTGAGCGCCGTATTGCCGGGGCTGACGAAACCGTTGCCACCCTCTCTTACCAGGCCGCCCTGCGCGCCCTGGAAGCAGCCGGTCTGACCGCTGCCGATCTCGATATGATAGTGCTGGCTACCACCAGTGCTGAAAATGCCTTCCCGGCTGCTGCCTGCGAGCTGCAGGGGCTGCTCGGCGTACCGGGCATTCCTGCCTTTGACGTGGCTGCAGCCTGCGCCGGTTTCACCTACGCACTCTCCATTGCCGATCAGTTCGTCAAATCCGGCGCCGCCCGCCATGTGCTGGTCGTCGGGGCCGATGTGCTCTCCCGCATGTGCGATCCGCAAGATCGCGGCACCATCATCCTGTTTGGTGACGGGGCTGGGGCTGTGATTGTCGGTGCCAGCGAGACGCCGGGCATCCTCTCTACCCATCTCCATGCCGATGGCCGTTATGGCGAGCTGCTCAAGCTGCCTCACCCCCGTCGCGGCATGCCGGGTGCCGAGCTCGAAGCCTACATGTATATGAAGGGCAACGATGTCTTCAAGGTCGCGGTCACCCGTCTGAGCGAGATCGTCACCGAAACGTTGGCCGCTGCCGGTATCGAACCGAGCGAGCTGGACTGGCTGGTGCCTCATCAGGCCAACTTCCGCATCATCAGCGCCACCGCCAAGAAGCTCGGTATGAGCCTCGATAAAGTGGTGCTGACCCTCGACAAGCACGGCAATACCTCTGCCGCTTCCGTCCCTGTCGCCTTCGACGAAGGGGTACGGGATGGCCGGATCAAACCGGGTCAGCTGGTACTGCTGGAAGCCTTTGGCGGCGGTTTTGCCTGGGGCTCGGCGTTGGTTCGCCTCTGATCTTCGGCGGGATGGTGTACCCATCATCCCGTCACCGATTTCATTTTTGTCTTATCTAAAAGGAATCAATGATGACCCAATTTGCCATTGCCTTCCCGGGACAAGGTTCCCAGTCCGTTGGCATGCTGGCCGAGCTGGCCGAGCAACATGCCGTGATCAAGGAGACCTTCGCCGAGGCGAGCCAGGTGCTGGGTTATGACCTGTTTGCCCTGGTGATGGATGGTCCGGTTGAAGATCTGAACAAAACCTGGCGCACCCAGCCTGCGCTGCTGACCGCCTCTGTCGCCCTGTGGCGTCTGTGGCAACAGCAGGGTGGGGCAACGCCTTCTCTGATGGCGGGCCACAGCCTGGGTGAATACTCCGCGCTGGTTTGCAGTGGCGCACTCGATTTTGCCGATGCGGTCAAACTAGTCGAGCTGCGTGGCCTGGCCATGCAGGAAGCAGTCCCGGAAGGCACCGGCGCCATGGCTGCCATCATCGGTCTGGACAACGAATCCATCGCCGCCAACTGCGAAAAAGCAGCGCAAGGGCAGGTGGTCTCTCCGGTCAACTTCAACTCTCCGGGCCAGGTGGTTATCGCCGGTCACAAAGAGGCCGTTGAACGTGCCAACGTGCTGATGAAAGAGTCGGGCGCCAAGCGTGCATTGCCGCTGCCGGTCTCCGTGCCGTCTCACTGCGCGCTGATGAAACCTGCCGCAGAAAAACTGGCAGCTGCGCTGGACGGGATCGAGATCAAGGTTCCAACCATCGCGGTCATCAATAATGTCGACGTATCCTGTGAACAGGATCCGGCCGCCATCAAGCAAGCGCTGGTGCGTCAGCTGTTCAGCCCGGTTCGTTGGACCGAGACTGTCGAGCGGATGGCCAATGAGGGCGTTACCCTCGAGATCGAGATGGGACCGGGCAAAGTGCTGACCGGGCTCGCCAAGCGCATCGACAAGCGCGTGGAAGGTATTCACGCCAACGATGCCGCCTCTTTCGAGCAGGCGCTGGCCCAGATCAAGTAAACAGGAGCAAGTGATGAGTTTTACCGATAAGGTTGTGTTGGTGACCGGTGCCAGTCGTGGCATCGGCCGTGCAATTGCCGAAACATTTGCGGCCCGTGGCGCGAAAGTGGTCGGTACGGCGACCAGCGAGAGCGGTGCCGAGGCGATCAGCGCCTATCTGGGCGACCATGGTTGCGGCATGGCGCTGAACGTGACCAGCCAGGAGTCCATCGAAGCCGTCTTTGCCGCCATCAAGGCGCGCTTTGGCGACATCGACATTCTGATCAACAACGCGGGGATCACCCGTGACAATCTGTTGATGCGGATGAAAGATGATGAGTGGAACGAGATCATCGATACCAATCTGACCTCGCTCTACCGTCTGAGCAAACCGGTGTTGCGTGCCATGATGAAGAAACGTCACGGTCGCATCATCAGCATTGGCTCCGTGGTAGGCACCATGGGCAATGCGGGTCAGGTCAACTATGCTGCCGCCAAGGCGGGTCTGGTTGGTTTTACCAAATCGTTGGCGCGGGAAGTGGCATCCCGTGGTATCACAGTGAACGCGGTTGCCCCCGGTTTCATCGAAACCGACATGACCCGTGCCCTGAATGACGATCAACGTGCCGGCATCATGAGTCAGGTGCCTGCCGCCCGTTTGGGTGATCCAAAAGAAATTGCCGCAGCTGTGGTATTCTTGGCTTCTGATGAAGCAGCCTATATCACCGGCGAAACCCTGCATGTTAATGGCGGGATGTACATGGTGTAATCAATTTGTCGTGAGATCTGTTCAAATTTGCGATAGTACGCCGAAGTTTGGCACATTTCGTGGTTTGACCAGCGGCAAGCTACTTGCAAACTCACGTCAATTGAATAAACTACCCCAACCAGACGCAAATAGCGTATTTTTAAAGGAAAATTCAGGTCATGAGCAACATCGAAGAACGCGTAAAGAAAATCATCATCGAACAACTGGGTGTTAAAGAAGAAGACGTCAAGAACGCTGCCTCCTTCGTCGACGACCTGGGCGCTGACTCTTTGGATACCGTTGAACTGGTAATGGCGCTGGAAGAAGAATTCGATACCGAAATTCCTGATGAAGAAGCCGAGAAGATCACCACTGTTCAAGCGGCTATCGATTACATCACCGCTAATCAGGAATAAGTTCCTGTTCTGAAAGAAGCGGCCCAAGGGCCGCTTCTTTTGTATTTGTTTCCTTTCAAATCACCTCTCGGAGACTACCTCAGTGTCAAAACGCAGAGTCGTGGTGACCGGCTTGGGGATGCTTTCCCCGGTGGGTAACACTGCCGAATCCAGCTGGCAAGCACTGCTCAACGGGCAGAGCGGCATTTCCCTTATCGATCACTTTGATGCCAGCGAGTTCGCAACCCGCTTCGCAGGTCTGGTCAAAGATTTCGATCCCGAGCAATACGGCATCAACCGCAAAGAAGCCCGCAAGATGGATCTCTTTATCCAGTACGGCGTGGCGGCGGGGATCCAGGCGCTGGATGATTCCGGCCTGACCATCAATGAAGAGAATGCCGAGCGTGTCGGCGTGGCGATTGGCTCCGGTATCGGCGGTCTGGGTCTGATTGAACAGAACCACAGCAGCCTGATCAACGGTGGCCCACGCAAGCTGAGCCCCTTCTTCGTACCGTCCACCATCATCAATATGGTGTCCGGTCATCTCTCCATCATGAAAGGTCTGCAAGGGCCGAACATCGCCGTGACTACCGCCTGTACTACCGGTACCCATGCCATCGGTATGGCGGGTCGGATGATCGCCTATGGTGATGCGGACGTGATGGTGGCTGGCGGCACTGAGAAAGCCTCCACCCCGATGGGGATGGGCGGTTTCGCCGCGGCCAAGGCGCTCTCCAACCGCAATGACGAGCCGCAAAAGGCGAGCCGTCCGTGGGACAAGGATCGCGACGGTTTTGTGCTGGGTGACGGTGCCGGTGTACTGGTGCTGGAAGAGTACGAACATGCCAAGGCCCGTGGCGCCAAGATTTACGCCGAGCTGGTCGGTTTTGGCATGAGTGGCGACGCCTACCACATGACTGCGCCTCCCGCTGATGGCAACGGTGGCGCCCGCGCCATGAAAAATGCCATCAAGGATGCTGGCATTGCTCCCGAGCAGATTGGTTACATCAACGCCCACGGCACCTCTACCCCGCTGGGTGACGTGGCCGAACTGCGTGGCATGAAGTCGGTGTTTGGTGAGCACGCCAAATCCCTGATGATCAGCTCCACCAAGTCCATGACCGGTCACCTGCTGGGCGCCGCCGGTGCCATCGAGGCGATCATCACAGTGTTGGCCCTGCGTGATCAGGTGGCGCCGCCCACCATCAACCTGGACAACCCGGATGAAGAGTGCGATCTGGATCTGGTGCCCCACGTGGCCAAGTCTGGCAGCTTCGAGTACGCCCTCTCCAACTCGTTTGGATTTGGCGGCACCAATGGCTCGCTGATCTTCAAACGCGTATAATTTGCCGCAGGGCAAAGACACAGGCCCGATACTGCCGGTATCGGGCCTTTTTTATCGGAGGGATCCCTTTGCTTATCAATGGAATGAAGCTTGATACCATCTCGGCCCATGATCGGGGGCTGGCCTATGGTGACGGTCATTTCACCACCATGGCGGTCAGGGATGGTCGTGTATTGCAGTGGCCTGCCCATCTTGCACGGCTGCAGCAGGCCAACAATCGGCTGGGATTGGCTGATCCTGACTGGGATCTGCTGAGCCAGGAGGTTGAAGAGATAGTGGCCGACCAGCCACAATGCGTGGCCAAGGTGATCCTGACCCGCGGCGAGGGAGGCAGGGGCTATGATGGCAGCGGATGTCGGAACACGACCCGCATTGTCAGCCTGGCGCCATTTCCTACCCACTATGGCCAGTGGCAACAGCAGGGTATCGAGATGGTGGTGTGCCGCCAGAGGATCGGCGATGCGCCCATGCTGGCCGGGCTTAAAACCTTGAATCGTCTGGAGCAGGTGTTGCTGAAAAGCGAACTTGTCAGCCGTGATGCAGTCGAAGGGATAGTGCTTAACAGCCGCGGTTTTCTGACCGAAGGGGTCAGTGCCAATCTGTTTTGGCGTCGGGGCAAGACGGTGTTTACGCCGGATCTGGCCCGCGGTGGTGTCGATGGCATCATGCGCCGCCAGGTGATGGCGATGCTGAAACAGATGAGTATTGAGTTGCGTGTGGTAGAGGCTCCGCTGGAGTCACTATGGCAGGCGGAAGAGGTGTGGCTCACCAATACCCTGATGGGGGTGGTGCCGGTCAACGGCATCGAGGATATTCATTATCCCGCAGCGGTATTGAGTCGCCGTTTACAGGAGCGTTTGGTCATTGAAGTTTAATCGGCTTTACACCCTGCTCGCGGGGGCGGCACTGACAGTGGCCGTCGCCGGGGGCTATGTATATCACAAATGGCAACAGGTGGAGACGCTCACCAACAAGGGGCCGACCCGGCTCTATACGGTGGAGAAAGGCGCCCATGCGGCACGCCTGATCGCCGAACTGGGGGAGGGGGAAACCAGCCCGTGGGCGGTGCGGCTCTGGCTGCGCGGCCATCCCGAACTGGTGGCCATCAAATCGGGCACCTACGAGATCAAGGAAGGGGCCCCCCTCAAGGAGACCCTCTCTCTGTTTGCTTCGGGCAAGGAGTTTCACTTCAGCCTCACCTTCGTTGAAGGCTCCCGTTTCGAGGATTGGCAGAAGCAGCTCGCCAGCGCCCCTTATCTCGAGCGGTTGACCGTTGAGCAATCCGAAGCCGATCTGGCGCAGGAGCTCGGCATCGAGAATGGCAAGCTGGAGGGGTGGTTCCTGCCGGAAACTTACGCCTATACCACCCATGCCAGCGATCTCTCGATCTTGCGCCGCGCCCATCA
This sequence comes from Aeromonas sp. QDB23, assembly GCF_027707745.1. Taxonomy (NCBI): domain Bacteria; kingdom Pseudomonadati; phylum Pseudomonadota; class Gammaproteobacteria; order Aeromonadales; family Aeromonadaceae; genus Aeromonas; species Aeromonas sp. QDB23. The sequence continues at coordinate 27,267 of NZ_JAPCJA010000011.1, read as the reverse complement.
GGATATGGAGACCTTCCTGCAGCAGAGCTGGGAGAAACGTCAGGCCAACCTGCCTTACAAAACACCCTATGAGGCGTTGATCATGGCCTCCATTATCGAGAAAGAGACCGGCCAGCCGGACGAGCGGGCGCAGATCGCCTCCGTATTCGTCAACCGTCTGCGTCTGGGCATGAAGTTGCAGACTGATCCCACCGTCATTTACGGGGTGAAAGATCGCTACGATGGCAACATTCGTCGCAGTGATCTGACCGACAAGAATCCCTATAACACCTATGTGATCGACGGTCTGCCGCCCACGCCTATCGCCATGCCGGGCAAGGCCTCCATCGAAGCAGCGCTCAACCCCAAATCGACCGACTATCTCTACTTTGTCGCCAAGGGGGGCGGTGCCCACTATTTCTCCAAGACCCTCGATGAACACAATCGGGCGGTTCGCGAATACATATTGAAGAAATCCTGATGTCTAAATTTATTGTTATTGAAGGTTTGGAAGGGGCAGGGAAGAGCTCTGCCGTACGTTACGTCACAGACTATCTGCACCACCACGGCATCGACCGGATCGAGTGCACCCGCGAGCCGGGTGGTACCCCGCTGGCCGAGCGGATGCGTACCATCGTCAAAGAGGTGCACGACGAGCGCCTCACCATCGAAGCCGAACTGCTGCTGATGTATGCCTCCCGGGTACAACTGGTGGAGACCCGCATCAAGCCCGCGCTGGCCGATGGTGTCTGGGTGGTGGGAGATCGCCACGATCTCTCCTCCCAGGCCTATCAGGGCGGTGGTCGCGGTATCGATCCCCAGCTCATCGGTGCCATCAAGCAGGCGGTGCTCGGCAACTTCAAGCCGGATCTCACCCTCTATCTCGATATCGATCCCGCCCTTGGCTTGCAGCGCGCTCGCCATCGCGGCGAGCTGGATCGCATCGAACTGGAGCAACTGAGCTTCTTCGAGCGTACCCGAGCGCGTTATCTCGAACTGGCCGCCAAGGATGACTCCATTGTGGTGATCGATGCGGCGCAAACACCGGATCAGGTCAAAGCTGCCATCGAGCGTGCATTGGACCATTACCTGTCAAACGAGCCGCTATGTATCCCTGGCTGATCCCCGACTGGCATGCTCTGAGTCAGACGGCCCAGTCCGGTCGTCTCGGCCACGCCTGGTTGTTGCTCGGCGATCCCGGTCTTGGCAAGGAGCAGCTGGCCGAGCGACTGGCACGCTTGCACCTTTGTCAGCACCCTGATCGCGGAGAACCGTGCGGTCATTGCCACTCCTGCCAGCTGTTTGACAAGGGTAACCACCCGGATCTCGGCACCATCGCTCGTGACAGCAAGACCATCGGGGTCGAAGCTATTCGCGAGATCTGCACTCGGCTGCAGGGCTCTGCCCAGCTCGGCCGTGGCAAGGTGGTGATCATTCCAGATGCGGAGCGGATGACCGAATCGGCGGCTAACGCCCTGTTGAAAACCCTGGAAGAGCCGGCCGGCGACAGCTTGCTGTTGCTGATTGCCTCCCAGGTTTCACGGTTGCTTCCCACTATTCTCAGTCGCTGTCACAAACATGTCTGTCAGTTGCCTGCGGAAGGGGAGACGGTACGCTGGTTGGCCGAGCAGGGTCATCAGGCCACGTTGGCTCAGGTGCGGATCTGTCAGGGGGCCCCGCTGCGGGTACTCGACTATATCGAGCAGCAACAGGACGGTACTCGCCGCGAATTGCTGGAACTGTTTGTCGCCCTGAGTCAAAGTCCGGTCAAGGCGACGGCACTGTGCAGCCAGCTGGGTCAGGAGACGCAGGTCAGGTTGCACTGGTTGCAGCTCTTCTTGTGCGATGCCCTGAAAACCCAGGCCGGATGTGGTCACCATCAACTGGCAATGCCGGATCTGGCAACCTTGAGTCAGCGGCTGGCGGAGCAGCACTCCAGCGAAAAACTGCTGGAAGCGGAGCAGCAGTTGGTTGCCCTCAAGGCCGCTTGCCAGCCGGGGCAGCTCTCCAATCCCACCATCCATTTGATGAACTGGCTCAGTCGCTGGTTATAAGTACCGACAAGCAGAAAGGTTTTATATGTTACTCGTTGATTCCCACTGTCATCTCGATCGCCTCAGCTATGGCAGCAAGCAGACCAGCATGGCCGATGTACTGGCCAAGGCCGCGAAACTGGATGTGGGATATTTTCTCTGTGTAAGTGTCACTCAGGCACAATTTCCGACCATGCTCGAGGCAATCGCCCCCTATCCCCAGGTGTTTGCCTCTTGCGGGGTACATCCGCTCAATCAGGAACCCGGCGTCGATGCCGCCCTGTTGCTGACCCAGGCGGCAGATGAGAGAGTGATCGCCATCGGCGAGACCGGTCTCGACTACTTCTACTCCCCCGAGAACAAAGAGGTGCAGCAAGCCTCTTTCCGCGAGCATATCCGGGTTGCCCGCGCCCTGAACAAGCCGCTGATCATCCACACTCGCGATGCCCAGCAAGATACCTTGCAGATCATGCGTGAAGAGGGAGCTGATCAGGTTGGCGGTGTGCTGCACTGCTTCACCGAATCCCTCGAGATGGCACAAGCGGCGATGGCGATGGGCTTCTATATCTCCATCTCAGGGATCGCCACCTTCAAAAATGCGTCCGCCTTGCAAGCCGTGGTCAAGGCACTGCCCCTCGAGCGATTGCTGGTCGAGACCGACTCGCCCTATCTTGCTCCCGTTCCGCATCGGGGGAGGGAGAACGAACCCGCCTTTGTGCGTGATGTTGCCCAGTTTATTGCCGACCTGCGTCAGATCCTGCTTAGCGAATTGGCAGAAGCGACCAGCCGGAATTTTTTTGAACTGTTCAAACTGGCGAAAAAATAACAAAGAAGCCCCGTTGTTCGGGGCTTCTTTTATTTCAAATACCAAGCTGATTACCCACCTGAAAATAAAGTTAGCGCCACGTTATCTCTCACACATCCAGCCAATTCAACTCGTTCATCCATACAAAACTGGGTCGAATGATATTCCGATGTTTCGTCTGTTCACTGTGGCCAAAGAGCATTAAAACAGCATGCTATAAGTATCGATAATATTCATTATCGATACTTGATGTATGAGAAGGATCCTGTAAGATCCTCTCAAACTTCATATGAATCATAGAGTTCTGTGGCATATCCATCCTTGTCCAATCCGGCTCATAAGTCACTACAGACTGTTTTCGATGCACAGCTAAATAGTCGGGCACGCCGCTTTTTGCGCAGTGCAAAAGCGGATTCCACCCTCAATGCCTATCAGGCGGACACCCGTATTTTTGTCTTCTGGTGCCAATTGCACGGGTTGGATCCGCTACAAACCACTCATCACGACATCATGAACTTTCTGGCAGATCAGGCCGACGGGGTACTGGCTGACTGGGTATGGCTCAATAAAGAAGAAGGGAGAGGAGAGCTGCGTAATGGTGAACCGCGTAAACCGGCAACTCTGGTACGCAGGCTAGCCGGGATCCGTTATGCCTTCAAGCAGAAAGGCATTCATCCCATGCCCACCGAACATCCCGAAATCAAGGAGATGATGCGCGGTATTGTCAGGTTGGGGGATAACCGCAAACGCAAAACCGGCGCCCTGACGCTGCAGCCTTTGACCCAGGTGCTCGATGGCATCGACACCGGTGATCTGGCAGGCTTGCGTGATCACACCCTGCTGCTCTTGATGTTCAGTGGCGCCTTGCGCCGCTCGGAAGCTGCCCGAATTGAGGTGAGCGATCTCGATTTTGTGGGGCAGGGGCTCCGCCTTCGCCTCAAACCGAGCAAGCATCAGCTGCATGAAACCGAGATCGCCCTGATCCCGGGCAAGCACTATTGCCCCGTATCGGCACTGCAAAACTGGCTACACAAAAGCCGGATCAGCGAGGGGCCGCTGTTTCGGCGCATGAACCGCTGGGGTCAACTGATGGCCGAACCACTCGGCCCCCAGGGCATCAATCTGATGATCAAACGCCGAACCGGCCAAACCATCGACGATCTTTACGTCAGTGGCCATAGCCTGCGGCGCGGATTTATCACCTCGGCGGTGACTGCCGGCAAGCCAATGAACAAGATCATCGAGGTAACGCGCCACAAGGATATGCGAACCCTGCAGGAGTACTTCGATGACGCCCATAAATTCTCCGATCATGCCCTTGATGGCTTGCTTTGACACAACTGCGCTACTGCATTTTTTATGTTAAATGATATCTTGTTGATCTGATGATATATTTGCCGTGCAGCCTGCAGCCCAAAGGGGAAGGGCCATCTTCCTATGGATAATGGCATGTGATGAGAGATAACAAACTCGGAAATGTAATATCGCAAGGACATATGAGCCAAGAAATGACAGTGCGTGAAGAGCAAGAGGCGGTGCCCCAAAACAATGCCGAGCGGCAGCGCCAACATGTAAAACGCAAGCAGGAGACCCATACCCGGCTGCAATGCTGGATCAGCAATCGCCACGCCGAACGATTGGCCGCACTGGGTCTTCATCTCGAAGACAGTCAGGCATCACTCATCGAGCAGGCGATCGATCTGCTCTACCAACATGAGCTGGGTAGAGAACCTCCGTTTGAAAACAGAGTCGCCACACAGGTCGAAGAGACCGTTGAATAGACACAAGAGTGAAGTAACAGCGATACGTGAAGAGATAAAAAAAGCCAGGTACGAATTCCTTGTACCTGGCATAGGGGAATTGGCTCCTTGCAGAGCCGTGCGCTAACTGGTGTTCGGATTGCCTTAAGCTTAGACAAGGCTCAAGGCTTTTCAAGATCCCGATAAAAGTTCAACCGCAGTGTGGGTATCCAAACTCGTTCACGAACAGCCCACTATGCATTGAACAGATTGTTGTCACGTACCAGCTCGCGGGGGAGGGCATTCTTGACCCGACTGCCAACCCATTTCCCCATGCCCAGGGTATGCCCCTGATAGCGGACGATCACCTCGCCAGCGCCAGCATCCTGCTCTGGCCAGACATCCCGCCCCATCATGAATTCCCGCGCGTTGGCGCTATCCAGTTCGACCACGCCCTTGCTCGCTTTATCACCATAGGCCAGCGCCCACTCATGGGTGAGGCGATAGCCTTTCTTGAAGGTCTCGGCCAGCTTGATGCCGATGCGATCGAAACGCAGCTTGCCCTGTACCTGATCAAACCGCTTGGGGAAGAGCCAGATCTCGTCATTGCGACCAAACAGCTGCCCTTGAGGCGTCACGCCAAAGTTGGCCTCAATATCGCGCAACATGGGTTCCGCCTCTTTGGCCGGTAGCGGCGCAAAGGGGAATTTGCCGAGCTTGCCCGGCTTGAACATGGTGTTGGGCACGGAGTGATGCTTGCGCAATCTGGCGACGAAAAAGCCTTCACTGTCGAAGATCTGGGGCCAAACGTGCAGGTATCCTTCGGATGTGCAGGCCTGCTCTGCATAGGGGAACAGGTCGGCCAGCGAGTCAAAACTCAACGCATCGCCAAACTTGTCCAGCAGGGATTGGCAGACCGCCTGATTCTCCTGCTCACTCAAGGTGCAGGTGGAGTAGACCAGTACGCCGCCCGGTTTCAAGGCATGGAAGGCGCTCTCCAGCAACCCTTGTTGCACCGCCGCGATCTCGTCGATACTCTCGATGCTCCAGTTGCGCAGGGCATCTTCATCCTTGCGCACCGTCCCTTCGCCGGAGCAGGGGGCGTCGAGCAGGATGGCGTCGAAGGTCTCTGGCAACCACTGGCCAAACACCTTGGCATCAAAATGGGTCATGCCCACATTGGTCACACCGCAACGCTGGATGTTGGCGCTCAGCACCTTGAGCCGGCTGCTGGAAAACTCGTTGGCAACCAGCATCCCCTGATTGTTCATCAGGGCGGCAATCTGGGTGGTCTTGGAGCCGGGGGCCGCCGCCGCATCCAGCAACATGCCGTCCGCTTTGATCTTGTCGCTGGCAAATAGCGCCGTCACCGGCAGCATGGAGCTCGCTTCCTGAATGTAGAACAGCCCGCTCAGATGCTCGGCGGTGTTGCCAAGGGGGACGGTTTCATCGCTGCGGGTCAACCAGAAGCCGGTGTCACACCAGGGTACCGGGTCGAGCTGCCAACCCAATGGCTGCATCAGCGCGACGAAGTCGGAGACGGCGATCTTCAAGGTATTGACCCGAATGCTGCGGCGCAGCGGACGTCGACAACTGGCCACAAACTCATCCATCGAGAGATGGGTCGGCATGATGGCCGCAATGTGGCGTAAAAAATAATCGGGAAGGTAGGTGTTGTCGTGCACGGTGCCGTCTCGTTGACCGAAAAAGAGGGGCGATATCCTACCACAAGGCTAGGAATATTCTGAATCTGAACACCTTCAACAGGCTCCGGAATATAAAAAAGCCCGGCGCGAGGCCGGGCTTGGAGGATATACGCAAAGGGGAGGGATCAGGGCTGGATGCGCGGGCTCCACTCCTGCCACTCTTTCTCGGCTTTGCCGTAGAGCGGATAGCTGTGGCCTGCCTTGACGGTTGGCCCCATCTCCTTCTCCGGGGTATTGAAGGCGATGCCGCCAGCCAGCAGGCTCTGCACGGTTTCAACCTCGATGGTGCCGCCGGTCAGGCCGATATCTGCTTTGACCCCGGAGACATTCCAGAAGCGCGAGTTGGCCCGCACCAGATGGGCATACTCCTTCTCCACGTTGACGTCGATCACCACCTCGCTGCCATCCCGAGCCAGCGCCACCTGGGTGACACTGCCCACTACCATCTTGCGAAACAGTAGCGGACTGCCGACGCTCAGGCCATTGACGGAGGGGCTCTTGAGGGTCAGGGCCAGACCGACCGGGCCGACCTGACTCAAGGGGAAGCGATCTTTGCCAGCGCCTTTACCGGGTTGTGCTTCTACAAACGCCCCCTTGATCAGGGTATCGAGGTGAGCGACACCGCCCAGCCCCAGCTTGGCCTGCACCAGAGTAAAGCGGGCGCCGGACTGCAGGAAACGCTCGGCATAGTGGCCATCGAGTTCGGCCTTAAAGATCACCTGACCCAGAGACGGCTCCAGCTCGATCTCTTCAATTTTGCCGATATCGACCCCGCGATAGCGGATCGAGCTGCCAATCCCTAGCCCCGGATTGCTCTCTGCCACCAGTGACAGTTGGCGCACCTTGGCCTTGGCTTGCTCCCTGGAATCGAACAGTTGATGGCTGCTGCGGCCATTGGCCAACCGATCGAACTCGATGGCGCCACGCAGCAGGGTAGCGAGGTTGCCCACCTTGACCTGCACACCATCGACCCGCACCTTGGTGTCGATGGCCGGTTTTTTCCAGAATTGGGGTTGCTGGGCGAGGAGGGGAGCATAGACTCCATCAATCTCGAGTTCGATCTCGACCCCCTCTTTGGCGGCGCGCAGCTGTTTCACCTTGCCCGCTTCCAACCCCAGATAGAGCACAGGCGAGCCAATGCCGATGCCATCGGCCTGATCTGCCTTGAGCAACCAGTGCTGGGGCTTGGCATCACGGGTACCGAGCAGTGCCAGCTCTTGACTCGGGTAGAGACGGTTAATCCGCTCGCCACTGCTGGCTTGTACCAGCTTGATCCCGCCCCCCAACCATGCACTGGCCGGACTGGTTTCCACTTTGATACCGCTTAGATCGGCATCGATCTGCAGCGGGGCGGCGCGATAGAAGCGGGCACGATTGAGCAGGTGACCATAGTTCGGCGCCATCATCAGCTCAACGCTGGCATTGCCGCGCGCATCCAGGGTGAGCTGGCTGATGCGGCCCACCTGCAATCCCTTGTACCAGACAGGTGCATCCTGATTGAGCCCCGCCAGATCGTCAGCCTGCAGCACCACCTTGGTGCCGCTCTGGGGGGCGCGATCGGTCAGGGTCATCTTCTGTACCGGTTTGCCCGCCACATAGTCGAGGCGAATGGCCGGGCCGGAGAGCAGGCGATCTGCATGCTGCACGCCAGTCGCGGAGAGGGAGACGCTCTCCCACACCAGTTGACTCTTGTCGGTAATGCGATAAGCCTGCTCCGGGTTGATCAGCGCTGTGACCATCCGGCCTTTATCGGTAAGCCGAATGGGGTCGATACGACCGATCTCGATCCCCTCATAGAGGATGGGCATCCCCTCTTTGACAGGAAGATCGCCAGCCGCAATGTCGATACGCTCGCCACGCGCCGCTTCTGCCAGCCCCTTGTAGAGAACGAAGGTTTGCCCTTTCTCCGACTCGGGAGACGCTTTGGGGGAGTCAAAGGCGATACCGCCGCTCAGAATGGAAGTGAGGCTGCCTGCCTCAACGCTGACGCCAGCCAGACTGAAAGAGCCCTTGATACCGCTGATATTCCAGAAGCGGGTATCGGCTTTGACCAGATGTTCAAAACGCGGCTCGATCACCAGATCCAGAATGACGTTCTGGTTGTCCTGACCCAGACGGGTATTGATGACGCTGCCCACCTCGATGCCGCGGAAATAGAGCTTGGCGCCAATCCCCACAGAACCCAGCGAATCGGCAGTCAGGTGCAACATCCGCCCCTGAGCCTGATAACCGGGAGGAGGGCCCTCCAGGGCATCGAAGGTCTCCTCCAGCGGATTGCTTTCACGCCCCGGTTGCAGGTTGATGTAGTTGCCGGAGACCAAGGTATCGAGACCGGAGATCTCGGTGAGCGACGCTTTGGGGCTCACCAGCCAGAAGTCGGATCCCTTGCGGATCAGCGGTCTGGCACGGCTGTCAATCTTGGCCATCACCGCAATCTTGCGGCCATCTTCAGCCAGCTCCAGCTCTTGCACCACGCCGATGGCCACCCCCTGATAACGCACCTGGGTTTTACCCGGCAAGATGCCGTTGCCTTGCGCGAAGTTGATCTGGATAAGCTGGCCACGGCTCAATACCTGCTGATAGAGAAAGCCACCTGCCAGCAGCAGGGCTATCAGGGGTAACAGCCAGACCGGCGATAACCAGCGACGCTTTTCAATGACGGGTTCAGCCCCGATCATAGTGACTCCTTATTGGCTGGATTAAACAGCACATCAGACAAAAACAAAGAAATCATTAACGGGCCGCCTTGTCCCACAGTAAACGGGTATCGAGCATGCGGGCCGACATCATGGTCAGCACGACCACACCGGCAAAGGCGGTAGCCCCCGGGCCAGCGCGGACACTCAGCAGTACACCCCGATCGACCAGTGCCACCATCAGCGAAATCACGAACAAGTCCAGCATTGACCAGCGACCAATAAAATCGATCACCCGATACATCACCAGCTGGCGCTTGCGCCGCACCGGCTTGGCTCGCTGCAACTGCCAGCAGATCCAGCCCAGCCCCAATATTTTGCCCACCGGCACCAGTATGCTGGCGGTGAGAACTATGGTGGCAATCCCGCTCATTTTGCTGCGATAGAGCATCATGATACCGCTGAAGATGGTATCTGACTGCAGCAACCCCTTGTTGTAGAAATGGGTAATGGGCAACAGATTGGCAGGCAACAACATGAAGGTAGCGAGCGCCAGCAAGCCCCACGACCAGGCGAGGGAGCGGGGAATGCGCACCTGCAATTTGCTGCTGCAACGGGGGCAGACTGCCCCGGCTTGATAGCGCACCAGCAAACCACAGGTATGGCAGCGACAGAGTCCCATCTCACGGGCGCTGGTCATGTTCCGGCTCCTTTAACGGGATCCGCGCCCAGTAGGGGGCGGGGTCAAACAGGATCAGCAGGGTCATGTTGAGCAGCATCAGAATACCGAGGCTGAGCAACCCGCCACCGAGGCGCACATCGGCGATATCGATCAGTTTGAACAGGGCAACCAGCAGGCTGACGATATAGACCTCCAGCATGGCCCAGTGGCGAAACACCTCGACCAGCTTCAAGGTGACGGGAAGAATGTGCCAACGTTTTGCCAGACCCGAAGCCAGCGCAAAGATCCCTGCCAATAACCCCACCGGCGCCAACACGGCGCACCAGAGCACCAGGCTGGCTACCCACCATTCACCTTCGCCAAACAGCACCAGGATACCGCGCAGCAGGTCGGCGTCGGTGTTGACCCCCGCCAGCCGCAGATAGATCAGCGGCTCAAAAAATGCGGAGGGCAGCAGCAGAAAACCGGTGATGGTCAGGGCCATCAACTGGGAGGGACGAAAGGCATAACGGCCATAGAGATGCTGGTGACAACGCGGGCAGTGGGCATGGCGACGCAGCGGCAGTGCTTTGCGCTGGATCAGCAAGTCGCACGCCGGACAGACAATCACGGAACTGGGCTCCATCATACAATTCAACCTGTTGAAGGAATTGGTGAAATTTACCCTAAAACCGGTTTCCTGTCTTGCCTGCGGCCAGAATGTTACGAAAGTATAATTGACGTTAACGTAAACGTGATATTAGATAACCAAACTAGACAGGTGAAAGGAGTCATGATGTCCAGTTTGTCCCCCTCGGCAGGCCTGCGCTTTCGCACCGCCCTTGCCAATGAACATCCCCTGCAGATCGTCGGCACCATCAATGCTTATATGGCGCTGATGGCCGAGCGCAGCGGTTTTCAAGCCCTCTATCTCTCCGGCGCCGGGGTAGCCAATGCCTCCTACGGCTTGCCGGATCTCGGTATGACCTCCCTCAACGACGTGCTGATCGATGCCGAGCGGATCACCGCCGCAACCCGTGTGCCGCTGTTGGTCGATATCGATACCGGCTGGGGCGGGGCATTCAATATCGCCCGCACCATCCGCGCGTTCGAGCGGGCCGGAGTTGCAGCCGTGCACATGGAAGATCAGGTGGCCCAAAAGCGCTGCGGCCACCGTCCCAACAAGGCTGTGGTGTCGCTTGAGGAGATGTGTGATCGCATCAAGGCAGCAGTGGATGCCCGCGAGAATAGCGAGTTCGTCATCATGGCCCGCACCGATGCGTTGGCGGTGGAGGGGATGGAGTCGGCTCTTGAACGCACTGCCGCCTATGTGGCCGCTGGGGCCGACATGATCTTCGCCGAGGCGGTAACCGAGCTGGCCCAGTACGACCAGTTCAAGCAAGCGGCCAAAGTGCCGATCCTCGCCAACATGACCGAGTTCGGCAAAACCGAGCTGTTTGACAAAGAGCAACTAGCCGCGCACGGGGTCGACATGGTGCTCTACCCCTTGAGTGCCAACCGAGCCGCCAATCAGGCCGCTCTCAACGTCTATCAACATATTCGCCAGGATGGCCATCAAAGGGCTGTCGTGGAGACCATGCAGACCCGGGAGTCGCTCTACGACTTCCTCGGATATCACCACTACGAGCAGACACTGGATCGTCTGTTTACAGCCAAGGAATAGGAGGCAGCTTATGGGACAGCAAAAACCGTTGGGTGGGGCAGGTCTGCGTGGGCAGAGTGCAGGGGAGACCAGTATCTGCACCGTGGGCAAGAGCGGCACCGGTCTTACCTATCGCGGCTATGACATCAAGGAGCTGGCCGATAGCGCCCAGTTCGAGGAGGTCGCTTATCTGCTGCTCAAGGGGGAGTTGCCCGGTGAGCAGCAGCTTGACGCCTACAAGCGCGAACTGCGTCGCCTGCGCACCTTGCCCCTGCCGCTGCTGGAGGTACTGGAGCGGATTCCCGCCGATGCCCATCCCATGGATGTGCTGCGCACCGGCTGCTCCATGCTCGGCGATCTGGAGCCGGAAGATGGCTTCGAGCATGAGCATGAAGTGGCGGATCGGCTGTTGGCCGCCTTCCCGGGCATTCTGATCTACTGGTACAAGTTCAGCCACGAGGGCGTACGCATCGCCCTCGATACCGATGAAGAGTGCATCGGTGGCCACTTTCTGGCGCTGCTGCACCAAAAAGCGCCGAGCGAGCTGGAGCGGCGGGTGATGCATGTCTCCCTCATCCTCTACGCCGAGCATGAGTTCAACGCCTCCACCTTTGCGGCGCGGGTTTGCGCCTCGACGCTCTCTGACATGTTCTCCTGTATCACTGCCGCCATCGGTACCCTGCGCGGCCCGCTCCACGGCGGAGCCAACGAGGCGGCCATGGCGATGATCGAACATTGGCAAGATGAAACGCAGGCAAGGCGCGAACTGCTGGCCAAGCTGGCGGCCAAGGAGAAGATCATGGGCTTTGGCCACGCTATCTACCGCACTTCTGATCCGCGCAACGTCATCATCAAGGAGTGGTCGGCCAAGCTCGCCGAGGCGGTGGGGGATGATCGCCTCTATCGCGTCTCCTGCGAAGCGGAAAAGGTGATGTGGGAAGAAAAAGAGCTCTTTCCCAATGCCGACTTCTTCCATGCCAGCGCTTATCACTACATGGGGATCCCGACCAAGCTGTTCACCCCCATCTTCGTCTGCTCACGGGTCACCGGCTGGTGCGCCCACGTGATGGAGCAGCGCGAGCACAACCGGATCATCCGTCCGAGCGCCGATTATGTCGGCCCGGCCCCCCGTCACTTTGTCTCTCTACAACAACGATAAGGAAGTCACGATGTCCGCCAACGTCGACGTCAACCACAGACCAGACCCCGATCAGGTGCTGGTCGATATTGCCGATTATGTCTGCAACCACCCCATTACCAGCGAGGCTGCCCTCGACACTGCCCGCTACTGCCTGATGGACACCCTTGGCTGTGGCCTGCTGGCCCTGCGCTTCCCCGAATGCACCAAAAACCTTGGCCCCATAGTCCCCGGTACACTGGTACCCCATGGTGCCCGGGTGCCCGGTACCCAGCTTTGCCTCGATCCGGTCAAGGCGGCCTGGGATATCGGCGCCATCATCCGCTGGCTCGATTACAACGACACTTGGCTAGCCGCCGAGTGGGGTCACCCATCCGACAATCTGGGCGGCATTCTCGCCACTGCCGATTGGCTCTCCCGTACTCGCGTGGCAGAGGGCAAGGCACCGCTCACCATGGCTGATGTGCTGGTGGCCATGGTCAAAGCCCACGAAATTCAGGGGGTGCTGGCGCTGGAGAACTCCTTCAATCGGGTCGGTCTCGATCACGTGGTACTGGTCAAGGTCGCCAGTACCGCCGTGGTGACTCATATGCTTGGCGGCACCCGCGATCAGGTAATCGATGCGGTATCCCAGGCCTGGGTCGATGGCCAGAGCCTGCGTACCTACCGCCATGCCCCCAATGCGGGGTCGCGCAAAAGCTGGGCGGCGGGGGATGCAACCTCTCGCGCGGTGCGCCTCGCCCTTATCACCATGAGCGGCGAGATGGGCTATCCAGGCGTACTGAGCGCGCCCAAGTGGGGTTTCTACGACGTGCTGTTCAAGGGCAATCAGTTCGCCCTGCATCAAGGGTACGGCAGCTATGTGATGGAAAACGTGCTGTTCAAGATCTCCTATCCCGCCGAGTTCCATGCCCAGACCGCGGTAGAGTGCGCCATGAAGCTGCACGGTCAGGTGAAGGGGCGGATCGACGAGATAGACCGTATCGAGCTCACCACCCATGAGTCGGCCATTCGCATCATCAGCAAGGTCGGCGCCCTCAACAACCCGGCCGATCGGGATCACTGCCTGCAGTACATGGTGGCGGTGCCGCTCATCTTCGGTCGCCTGATCGCCGAGGATTACGAGGACGATGTTGCCGCCGATCCCCGCATCGACGCGCTACGCGGCAAGATGGTGGTGCAGGAGGACAAGCGTTACAGCCGCGAATATCTGGAGGCGGACAAGCGCTCCATTGCCAACGCCATCCAGATCTTCTTCAAGGACGGCACTCACACCGCCAAAGTGGAGGTGGAGTACCCGGTCGGCCATCGTCGCCGTCGGGAGGAGGGGATCCCGCTGCTGGTGGAGAAATTCCAGCACAATCTGGCCACCCGCTTCCCGGCCAAACGGGTCAACGACATTCTGGCCCTTTGTCAGGATGGGTCACGGCTTGCCGCCACCCCGGTACACGCCTTTATGGATCTGCTGGTGATCTGACCGATATCTACCGGCAAACAGTGATAAACGAAAAGCGGGCTCATCGGCCCGCTTTGTTATTCCGGCGGCTGCTCCCTCGATAAGCCTTACTCAAGCGCACTGCTGTCGCCGTTAAAGAGCGCCGTCATGATCGCCGTCTCACGACTGGCGATGGTCTCGAGGAACTCGTTGGCACGCCCCATCTGATGACACACCTGATAGCCGCGCTCGACAAAGGAGAAGAGCTCGCCCAGCCCCGCCAGATGGGCGGGCCCTGACACCAGCTTGAGGGTTGCCCCCACCAGCGGTTTTCTCGCCAGTCTGTCCAGCGTCATGCCAAGCTCGCTCACCAACGCAATCTGATGTTCCCGGCGCGCCTGTTCACCCACGGCACGATAGGCGATGGTGTAGTGGTCCGGCGTGATGGGATCAATGCCATCAATGCGCCGCAGCGCCACCACCATCAGGTAATCCAGCTCTTCGGAGAGGGCATCAAGCTCGATCGCCTGCGCCAGCACCTTGAGGCCGGACTCCGGCAACAGTCGCTCGGCGGTCGGCATCACCCGCATCACGTCCGCATCGCGGCGGGCGCAATCCCCGGGGCCATAGAGATCGGTCAGGAAAAACTCGGCGGCAGGGCCATAGCGGTCACTCTCCAGTAGATCTCGATGGGTTCGCCCCAACCGGTCGGCCTGCCACTGGCGTAGCCGATCCCGATCCTGCTGATCTTCCGGGTGGGCACGCATCTGCTCGCGCAAGGCTGCAACCCGCTTGAGCAGGCGGTAGAGCCGACCCAGGGTGCTATCGTCGTCGTGGGCATGTTCTTGATGCGTCATCTACAGCTCTCTGGCCTTGGGCCCATTGATAGGGATTGGGTGATACGAAGATACAAGTGAATGAAAAACAAGCAGCTTTTGCTGACCGTTCCGTGACAAGTGTAGCGCGCACGGGGGAGGGAATAAATGCCATGCCCCGCTGATGGCCTGCATCCCTCTCGACTCTGTTAAGTGAGTCCCATTTATGTGAACCATCCTTTCATTTGTTGTGAACATGTGTTTAATATCAATAACTAACTTATGACCCAGAGTAACGACCATGTTCTTCAACTTGCTCGCTGGCAGCAGCGCACTCTCTATCATTCAGATCAGCCGTCAGCATCCGCTGGGATTGGCCGCCGCCCGGCTCGCGGCCGAAGCCATCGCTGCGGACATGAGCGAGAGCTATCAACTCGATTGCGAATGGGCAGATGAAGAGGAGACCGAGCTACACTTTCGCGGCTCAGGGGTACATGGCACTCTCACCCTAGACGAAGATACCCTGGAACTGGAAGTGCATCTTGGCTTGATGCTGTTGCCGGTACGCAGCGTACTGGAGCAAGAGATCCTCGATTATGTCGACAATCGCTTACCTTGCCCCAAACGTGTTTGAAACTTTTCGTTGCACTGGCTTTAAATAAACCAGCTGTAAACGATGGCTGTTTGAAATAAGTTGGCAAGCCATATGGTTTGTCAGATTTATTATTCGGCGAGGTCTCGATTCTATTTTGTAAGTAATCTTTCATCTTTATTTCATATTTCGAGTCGGCACTCATTAATGTCATTCTGATTGCATCAAGTCTTCATCCGGATATGAGGGCAGAAGCAATTTGCCGCCTCGATAAATTCATTTTGTAGGGAAACAACCATGCCACTGAGTGAATTTATCTCCTGCGTCGATACCGCCTGGTTACGCATGGACAGACCCAACAACCTGATGCAGATCATCGGTGTCCTGATGTTTGAAGGAGAGCTTGATGAAGCGCGTCTGCGGGCCGGATTGCGCCATACCATTTCGGTGCAACCCCGCTTTCACCAGCGGGCCGTGCTGGAAGGGGGCTCCTACTACTGGCGTCATGATCCCGATTTCGATCTCGATCAGCACCTCAAGCGAGTGATCCTGCCGGGTGAAGCAGGCAAGCTGGAGCTGGAGAAGCTGGTGGCCGATCTCGCCTCGACGCCGCTCAACCACCAGCGCCCCCTGTGGGATATGCACCTGACCGACACGTCGCTGGGTGGGCAAGCGCTGGTGGTGCGCATACACCACGCCATGGGCGACGGCTTCTCGCTGGTGCGGGCCATGCTGACCATGATGGATAACACCCAAGAAGGGGCGCCGCGACCACCATCACCGGAGCCACTGGATGACAGCGATGACGAGGATGAGGAGGATTGCCACCAGGGCAGCCGTCTGGTGCGGGCCGGTCTCAAGCTGACCGGTAGCCTCTGGTCCAAATATGTCGAAGTGGTCACCCATCCCACCAAGGCGGTGGATTACCTCAAGACCGGGCGGGATGTGGCGAGCGAGCTGTGCAATATCGCCACCCTCGGTGATGATTCACCCTGCCGCCTGCGTGGCAAGACTACCAGCACCAAGCGGGTGGCCTGGTCGGAGCAAATTGATCTGCCGGATATCAAGGCGGTGGGCAAGGTACTGGGCTGCTCGGTCAACGATCTGCTGATCGCCGCCACCGCAGGGGCGTTTCGCCACTACCTGCAGGAGAAGGGGGATGATGCCAACAAGGTCAAGATCCGCGCCCTGGTGCCAGTCAATATGCGTGCACCGGACGATGAGGGGGCACTTGGCAACCGCTTCGGGCTGGTGGCCCTGGACTTGCCACTGGATGTTGAACACCCGTTGCAGCGGCTCTATACCGTGCGTGACCGGATGCAGGCGCTACGCACCTCGCTGCAACCCGTGGTGGTGCTCAACTTGTTACATGCCCTTGGCATGGCCCCCAATGTGGTGCAACAGCAGGCCGTCGAGCTGCTCACGGCCAAGGCCAGCGCGGTGATCACCAATGTGCCCGGCCCGCAGCAGACCCTCTATCTGGCTGGAGCAAAATTGCGTCAGCCGCTGTTCTGGGTGCCGCAATCGGGGGATATCGGCGTCGGCGTCTCCATCCTCTCTTACGATCACAAGGTGCAACTGGGCCTAATCACCGACAAGAAGCTGGTACCGGACCCGGATCGGGTGGTCGAGCGGTTTGCGGTGGAGTTCGAGCAACTGCTGTTGCTGGTGCTGATGGAGCCGGAGCTACTGTTTGACCCCAACGGACTGGATGCGCTGCTCGGTTGAGTGTGCACTTGAGCGACCGGTGACGGCGTAGCCAACCGGTCAGCTCCCATCATGAAAGAGGCCAACCCGCGGGTTGGCCTTTTGTTTTTCTTAGCGGTAGAAATGGCGGTTAATCCTCCAGCTCCTCGCGCGCCGCCTCCACATCGAGGCGCTCCATGGCATCCATGGGTTCGCACTCGGCCGCTTCGGCATAGAGGGCTTCGGCGGCTTTCAGGCGGCTCTTGCCGTGCAGCATCACCTGAGCGTTGGCGTACTCCATGCGGGCGATAGCCGAGTCGGGGATCAGCGCCAGCGCCTCCTTGAAGTGACGCTCGGACTCCTCCTTCTTGGCGCCATAGGTGAGGCCGCCGATCATGGCCCCCAACTTGTCGACGATCTCCGCATGCCAGGCACCAAAGGCGATATGGGCCTCGGCGTGATCTGGTGCCAGATCCAGCGCCTTCTCAAGGCTTGCCTTGATCTTGTCGCCAATGCCTTGCGAGAGGGCCTTGGAGATGGAAATGAGCTGACTGTAGCGACCGAGTGCCAGCGCGTGGAAATACCAGGCGTTGGCGTTCTTGGGCTGGCGTTTTTGCAGCTTCTCGGCATGGCTGGCCGCCCGCTCGAAGGCGGCGCGCTTGGCATACTTGTCCTCCAGCAGGTAGCTGGCGTGGATCACCAGTGCCTTGTTTGCCACATTGAGGCCCGCCTCACCGGCCGCTTCACCAAGAGCGACGGCTCGGGCAAAATCCCCGGCATGATAGGCCCGCCAGGCATCCTGTACCTGTTCATCTTCGGGCCAGGGTTCGGCATCCCCCTGATGGAGACGATCCCAGTTGTCCGCCAGCTTCTGGCCAGCATAGTCATAGGCCGCATCCGCGTAGGGGAAGGGGACAAATTCGAGTTGTGAAGTGGTCATGCATATTCTCCCTGTCGCATGTGAATCAAACCTTGTCGGTGTAGTGGTGGGCGAGGGCGCCCAGATGAGCGCGGGCATCGGCCCGCAAATAGGGGGCGACCAGCTGCATCACCTGAACGACGCCGAGGGCGATATCGGCATCCGCCTTGGGGTGCAGTGCCCGCTGGTAAGAGATCCAGAATGTGCCCACCAGCGCCACATTGGCCGCCAGGGTGCGCATCTGTTGCGCCGTGCCCTCCATCAGCCCGGCCGTTTGCAGGTGATTGCAAATGGCGGCGGCGGTCTGCTCCTTGCGGCGCAGCAGGGCGGAAAAGCGCTGCTCCACCTGATGATAACTACTCATCAGGGTCGCGATATCGTAGTAGAGGAAACGGTACTGCCAGATGGCCTCAAACATCAGATGGAGGAAAAGCCAGATATCTTCCGCCTCATCGGAGGGGGTCGTGACCGCATCCAGCAGGCGATCCATCTGCTGCTCGAATTCACCGAACAGGGCGTTGACGATCTCCTCCTTGTTGTGGAAGTGGTAGTAGAGATTGCCCTGGCTTATCTCCATCTCGGCCGCAATGGCCGAGGTAGTGACGCCGGGTTCGCCCTGCCGGTTGAAGCAGGCGAGGGCAGTGGTCAGGATCCGCTCCCAGGTACGGCGTTTGGGTTTGCGATCCATGCTACTCCTTCGAGGGTGAACGGCGCACGCCGTGGCGATAGCGTTTGGCAAGCCAGTGCTGCAACTGCTCCAGCGACTTGTCTAGCGCATCGACCGAGCCACTGCCGGGGACCAGCAGGGTACGATGTTCATCTGCCAGCGCCGCCAGATTGAGCTCGAGGCCATGCTTGGCCAGCACCGGCGCCAGCTCGTCACGGCGTTGCCAGAGATCGCGGCTGGTGTGCTGGTAGGCGTGCTCGCAGAGGCGGCGACGATCCCGATAGCTGAACACATTGGTAAAGAACATCTCGCCATCGGCAGAGGAGGGCTCAAACAGCAGGGCGTCGGCGTCGGGATATTGATGTTTGTAACGATCCATCCCCACATGCATGCGGGAGTGGATGATGGCGCGAAAAGTCTGGGCCAGCACCACTGGCAAACCGCTATCCACCAGATTGGTCGGCGCACCGGCGGCCATGTCCGCATCATAGGGCACCAGCGGATTGATGCAGAACACCAGATCCGCCCCCTCTTGCAGCGCCACCGAGGCGTGCAGGGTCTTGATCAGCGCCCCGTCCACATAATAACGGCCATTGATCAGCGAGGGGGGAAAGAGGCCGGGCAGGGCGGCCGAAGCCTGTACCGCTGCCGAGATGGGCACGTCATCGAGCCCCGGGCTGCCGAAGGCAACCGGATGACCGGTGTCGAGTTCGGTGGCCACCACAAACAGCCGGCTGTGCAGCTGGCGAAAATCGTTGCTGCGGCCGGGGCGAGAGAAAAACTGGGTCAGGGTGCGATCCACCCCGCGGTTGTCAAACAGTCCGGTCGGAATAGCCTTGGAGAGCCCCTGCAGCGACTCAAACAGGCTGCGCTTCCAGGGAGCCGCCAGATAGTAGGTCAGACTCTGCCACGCCAGCGGCGGGATCGAGGTCAGGCGTTCGGCGTATTCCCGAAAGGCGGGGCGCAGCAAGGTCGCCGGGTCAAACATCTCCCCCGCATCATCGCTGAGCAGGATCCGCACCAGCTTCGCCGGGGAGATACCGTTGGCCAGTGCCGATGCCACCACGGCCCCCGAGCTCACGCCAACATAGATGTCGGCATGGTCGAGACGCAGACCGCTGATGCTGTCGGAGAGCGCCGCACAGGCACCGATCTCGTAGATGCCACCGAGCGGCCCGCCGCCGGCAAGGGCAATTGCGATGGTACTCATAGCGTCGCCTCCCTATCCATGACAAGACCGGCCCAGCGAGGGGCATGGGCCGGTATCAACTACCTTCTTTCACCGTGAGGGATCAGGGCAGGACGCTTTCCGCTTTGGCCTTCACCTCTTTCACCGCATCTTCGGCGGCGGAGAGCAGATCGGCGGCCTGCTCGACCACCGCCTCTTTAGCCTTGGCTACCGGCGCTTTCTTTACCGGCGGCTTGCGAGCGGCGGGCTTCTTGGCGGCTGCCGGCTTGGCTTCGGCTTCAGGGGCCTCTTCATCCTGGGCATCCAGCAGTTGCTGCACCACATCGGTCAGTTCGGCCATGCGCTTGGAGAGCTTGTCGATATCTTTGCGGGTCGGGATACCCAGACTGGCCACGGCGCGGGCGACGCGATCTTCAAACACCTGCTCCAGACGGCCCCAGGTATTGGCGGTCTTGTCGGTCACAGCGGCAATCTTCTCATCGGCGCTCTGACGGGTTTTGGCCTGCAGCGCTTCCCCTTCCTGCACCAGGGCTTCAAAGATCTTGCCACCCTCTTCCTGTGCTTTGGCATAGGCACCCAGACCCGCCAACCAGATCTGCTGGGTGGACTCCTTGATGGTGGAGGTGAGTTGGTTGTCGGTCACTGACCCTGCCAGTGCTTTCAATTTCTTAGCCATGATCTTCTCCTTGAATAACGACAGTTAAACGTAATGGCGACAACGACAACTGCAATCCGGTTGTGGCATTACTGATTTTTCAACTCCAGTCTAGGGACAAAAAATAGAGGGTTCTACCTAATAACGAAATAGTGAATGGGTGGAAATAAGGGATGGCTCACGAACCGGCAATCGAATTGCAGATTTCCATATGAAGCGTGATATATCTAACGGTAAGTAACAGCCAAATCAGTAGCGGAACAATGACATGAACTATTTCATCACAGGCGGAAGTGGCTTTATCGGGCGCAGGTTGATCAAAAAATTGCTGGAGCGCTCGCCCGATAATCGGGTCTATTTTTTGATGCGCGCCTCTCATCAGGATAAATTGCCGGAGTTGTTTGCATTCTGGAATGTGGATGAGCAAAGAGCCGTGCCGATCATTGGCGACATGACGCTGCCACTGCTGGGGGTATCAGCCGCCGAGCAGGAACAACTCCTCGGCCAGATCGATCACTTTTTCCATCTCGCGGCGATCTACGATCTCAACGCCAAGGCAGGCATCCAGCAACAGGTGAATACCGAAGGAACCCGCCAGGCGGTGCAACTTGCCGAGCGGTTGGGGGCGGGGCAGTTCCACCACTGCAGCTCCATCGCCGCAGCGGGCCTGTTTGACGGTCTGTTTCGGGAAGACATGTTCGACGAGGCCGAACACCTCGACATGCCCTATTTCCAGACCAAACACGAAGCTGAAGGGATCGTTCGTAACGAATGCACCATTGCGTAGCGCATCTACCGGCCGGGCATCGTCGTCGGTGACGCCAATACCGGCGAGATGGACAAGATCGACGGCCCTTACTACTTCTTCAAGACCATTCAGAAGCTGCGCCGTCTGCTGCCGCCCTGGATGCCCGCCATCGGGGTGGAAGGGGGCCGCATCAATATCGTGCCGGTCAACATTGTGGTCGATGCCATGGCCCATATCGCCCATCAGGACGGGGAGGAGAACAAAACCTTCCACCTGACCGATCCCAATCCGATGCGGGTTGGCGACATGCTCAGCACCTTCTCCCGTGCCGCCCATGCGCCGGAACCGGCCATTCGCATCAACGCCTCCCTGTTCAGCTTCATTCCCCGCCACCTGACGGTGATGCTGATGACCATGACGCCGGTGCGCCGCATTCGCGATGCCGCCATCGCCGATCTGGGGCTACCCAAGGATATCTTCCGCCTCATCAACTACCCGACCCGTTTTGACAGCCGGGAAACCCAGCGGCTGCTGAAAGGCACCGGCATCGAAGTGCCGCCGCTGCACAGCTATGCCTGGCGACTGTGGGATTACTGGGAGCGCCATCTCGACCCCGAGCTCTTTATCGATCGCTCCCTGCGCGGTCGGGTCGAAGGAAAAGTGGTGCTGGTGACCGGCGCCACTTCCGGCATAGGCCGCGCCACCGCACGCAAGCTGGCGGGGGCGGGGGCCATCGTGGTGACCATCGCCCGCGATGAGCAGAAAATTGCCGAAATCCAGGCCGAGTTTGCCGAACTGGGGCTCACCATGCAGGTCTATCAGGGCGATCTCGCCGATCTGGCGCAGGGTGAGGCGATCACCCGGCAGATTGTCGAGGAGCACGGCGGGGTGGATATCCTGATCAACAACGCCGGCCGATCCATCCGCCGCTCCATTGAGGACTCCTTCGAGCGCTTCCACGATCTGGAGCGTACCATGCAGCTCAACTACTTCGGGGCGCTCAAGGTGATCATGGGGGTGCTGCCCACCATGATCGAGAAGAAGAAAGGGCACATCATCAACATCTCCTCCATCGGGGTGTTGACCAATGCGCCGCGCTTCTCCGCCTATGTTGCCTCCAAGTCGGCCCTCGATGCCTGGGTGCGAACTGCGGCTTCCGAGTTTGCCGACAAGGGGGTGAGCTTCTCCATCATCAATATGCCGCTGGTGAAAACGCCGATGGTCGCCCCGACCAAGCTCTATGAGCAGGTGCCGATGATGACACCAGAAGAGGCGGCAGACTTGGTGTGCGATACCATCATCAACAAGCATGTGCGGCTGGCAACCCGCCTCGGGGTGTTCGGTCAGGTGGTTCATGCGCTGGCGCCGCGGGTCGCGCAGGTGATCATGAACACCAGTTTCCGCACCTTTGCCGATCCCAAGGATGGCGACAAATCCAAAGCCACCGCCGATCAGGTTGCCGTCTCCACCCTGATCAAGGGGATCCATTTCTAACCGGATGATGCGCTAAAGAGATGAGCAGGGGCCTGAGCAATCAGGCCCCTGTTTTATTTGGCAAAACAATTAAGGAAGGTCAGGCTCGAGCCAGCAGATCAAGCAGCAGATCGGTGGTGCGGCGGGAGTAAAGCAGAGAAAGATGGCCGATGGCGGGCAACTCGATATCGTCCATCCCCGCCAACCGTTGCCGCTCCTGCGGCATCACCACGTTGTCATGGCTGGTGCGCACCGAGATGCCGGGCACGCAAAGCGGCACTGAGGCGAAACGCTGCAACCAGCCGGACCCGGGCTCCATCTCGCGGGCGTTGGCCCCCAGTCCAAGGGCGGCCAGCTGACTGCCCTGATGGGGGGTGGCCAGGGTGATCAGGCACGCAACCTTGTCACCGCCATGAAGAGCCAGATAGTCGCGGCAGACCAGCCCGCCCATGCTGTGACCGACCAGCACCAGCTGGTCGGCGCCGGTCTGCGCCAGCACATCGTCAATCCGGGTGGCCAGCAGCGGCACCATCTCGTCGATATGACCAAATGGCGGCATCAGGGTAATGGTGGCGACCACATGGCCTGCAGCTTCCAGTCGGGCACGCTGGGTACGCCAGATCCCGCGACTGCAACCGTAGCCATGCACCAGCAATATGGGGCGCGGGCATGGGTGCAGCCGATCGGGAGCCATCAGCAAAGGCTCGAACGGCAGCAACCAGGTGAAGGTGTAGAGGTAGGCCAGCATCTCCTGCGCCATCATCTTCACCCTACGCCAGGCGCTAATGGCCGGGGAGGGGTAGAAGCGGGTAAACAGCCAGCTGCCGAGCACCACCAGACAGCGCAAACCCAGCAGGGCAAACACCACAAACAACAGGGTCAGCAACCAGGGAAGTCCCATGACCAGGTGGGCGATGCTCCCGAGGAGCAGCACCTCAACCATCAGCAGGATAAACAGATGTCGTACGATCGTCATAAGACCATGATCCGACCAGTCAGACGTGGAAGTCAAATGGCACTTTGAGACAGCTTGATCCAGCGCCGCTTTTACCGCTAAACCTCGGCGAACTCTTTTCCGGTGAGGTTATTTGCAATACTGTATATCCATACATATACTCTACCCATCATCACCAAGAGGAGGCCATCATGGCTGTCGAGATAAAATATGTGGTTGTTCGTGGGGGAGTGGAAAAAATGACCTTTGCCAGCAAAAAAGAGGCCGATGCCTATGACAAGCTGCTGGATACGGCCGACGAGTTGATGACCCTGTTGGCTGGTGCCCCGATCGAGCTGGCACCAGAGCAGCAAGAGAGTCTGGCATTCTACCTGGCAGAGCAGCGTGATGTGCTGCAAACCCTGCTGCGTGGCGGCAAGGTTCAGGCTGGCGCGAAAGAGGAAGAGGCTCCAGCTGCCAAGCGCAAAGAGAAGCCACTCAAACAGGTGGCCTGATTGCCCAAGCCTGCTATTTCTCGGCATAATTTCTCGGCGTAGATAGCCCATCCCATTCATTTAATTTGCATTTAAAACCATTTTTACGGCTATTTACCCCGAGAATTTTTTAACAACCGTGCATATCACATGCATAACTGAATAGCGTGTGGCGATGAGCGACGTCAGCCAAACCAACGAGAAAATAACGAGCAAACAAGAGTGAGGTCGTCGTCCTGCTCGCTCCAGACAGCCTCAATCGGCAGCAACAAGTGACAGTACAAACACCAACAGAAGTCGCCTTCATGCATTACGAGCCCATTTCTATCGTCTCGGCTCACAGACTCATATCGATTCATCTCATCACCAACAAGCAACACCATGACTCAACACCCATTATCTTTGCCGCCCGCCATGCCGCTGTTTGACAGCCTGATCTATCTGGAAGCGGGCAACCCGCAGGTCAATCAGTACCTTGCCAACCTCAGCCTCAACGATGTGCCCGATGCCGGACTGGTTTACGAACTGGCGGTCGACTGGCTGCTGGAGCAGCGCAACAGCGAAAACAACTACAAAACCTATCGCAGCGAACTGACCACCTTTTTGCACTGGTGTTTTCGCGAGGCTGCCATCAGCCCGAAAGATCTCACTCGCCGCATCATGATCCGCTATCTCGACTACTGTCAGTCCCCCCCTGACGAGTTGATCGCCTATCGCAACGTGGCGCAGTTTGTCCTCGACAAGGAGTGGGGAGAGCGATTGCCCAATCCGCAATGGCGACCATTTCTCGGCAAGCGGGATCTGGGCCGCACCTTGCCCTATCGTCTGAGCGAGCAAGCAATGAAGACCAAGCTCGCCATCTTGTCGGCCTTCTTCCAGTTCCTGATCCAGGAGGAGTACATGGACCGCAATCCCGCCCTGCTGCTGCAACGGGTCAAACGACCGCAGCAGCCGGAGGAGGGCGAGCAGGTGCAATGCTTTAGCGAGTTGCAATGGTCCTACGTGATGCAGGCTGCTGATACCCTGGCCAGCGACCACCCTGAACAGCACGAACGCAGCCGCTTTCTCATCATTCTGATGTATGCCTGCTATCTGCGGATCTCCGAGGTTGCCGCCAGGCCTGGCTTTACGCCGGTGATGGGGCAGTTTCGCCGGGATCGCAAAACCGGCGTCTGGGGCTACTTCATTCCACAGAGCAAGGGGGGCAAACGGCGTACCGTGGCCGTCTCCCAGGCGCTGCTGGCAGCACTCGAACGCTACCGCCACTTCCTCGGTCTCTCCCCCTTGCCGACACCGGACGAGCAGACGCCGCTATTCGTTCGCCATAAAGCGGCAGCACATGGCCGCGAGCAGGGCGAACTCAACGCCAACCTCGGCATTCGCCAGCTACGGGATTTGATCATGGTGATCATCGGCAAGGGGGCCGAGCTGGCCGAGCAGGATGGCTTTGCCCAGGATGCGGCCGAAATGCGGCAACTCTCTCCCCACGCCATTCGCCATACCGGGATCACCCATGACATCAACCTGCACGGGCGGCCTCTCTCCCACGTACAGGCCGATGCTGGACATGACAGCATCGACACCACCTCGAAATATCTGCACACCAGCAACAGTGAACGGCATGAGAGTGCCCAACAGAAACCGCTGGACCGCTTAAACAGCAAAAGTGAGAGATAACAACCAAAAAAACTAACGACCAGTGTGACATTGCCCCCCTGTTCTCTGCAGGTTATTTTTGACACAAAAAGTGGTTCATTAAGGTCTCATACAAGCTGGAGCTGTTACTTTGCACTTCTCCAAAATGGCAATCGGTTCAGGGAACACTTTCGTGGCTCACACGGGGCGGTAAGGAACGAGTGCGTTGCCATCAGCGGGATAAACCGTTATCCCGCAGCAGAGAGAAAACAAACAATTACATAGCTTGCTGAACTACCGAGACACCCTATGCCGCTAGATATCATCAAAAAAACCTACAAGATTGTCGGACAAGGCGATCTGATGGCGCAATTTACCCTGCTCCCTTCAGGCACATTAAACATCTGGTTTCCCGACACCGGATTACAACTGGAAGCCCCCTGCAGTCAGCTTCGCTTTGAAAATGACACCCTGCTCTATACCAATGGGATGCACTACAGCCAGGCGAGGGCATTCTGGTCGCTGACGCTCCATGGTGTCGATATGAGTGAACTGAAGAGACTGATCATCGAGGTGTGCAATAATTGCCGACCCGCGCACCAACCAACAGCCATGCCAAAACGCAAACGGTGGTTGACCGCCTGAAGGATTAACAGCAAGGCCGGTATCGCAAGATACCGGCCTTTTTCACGTCATGACGCAGCGTTGAAAAGCGAACAGAGTAGCGGGATCTGCAATATCCGGATTGGCCGCCATGAATGTAACACTTTAATAACATTGATATTTATTACTGACATGCTCCTTGCATATCCAGTCATCATTGGTGATATTGATATCAATATACCCCGATACCAAGGAGCAGGTATGCAAGTGGCAGTGGTGGAAAAGACATTCAGGATCGTCGGAAAAGGTTCGCTAATAGCCCAGTTCACCTTTATCTCATCAGGTACGCTGCATATCTGGTTTCCGGATGTGGGACTGCAGATGGAAGCCCACTGCAAGCAGCTGCGTATCGAAGATTGCACCATTATCTATACCAATGGCCTCCATCACGGCCAGCCGCGAGCACTCTGGTCCTTGACCCTCCATCCCGACGATATGAACGAGCTCAAACGCATCTTGCAGCAATTCAATACCAGCCTCTATTTAGCCTGCCAGCCTCCCACTATGGCTATCGCCAAGCAGGCCTTGAGCCTGAATTGACTCAAGGCTCGCCAGGAAGAATTGTTTCAAACAGACCCTGTCATTACACCAGTGTCCAGGCAGGGGGAGGGGATATCACCCTCTCCCGATAACTCCTGATAGCACCTGAAGGTTTTATACACAGCCCATGCTGATCGCCGGGATGATTACTTCAAGCCGGAACAGGCATCACCTGACTTTCTGGTTGAGCGCAAAGCGATTGTGGGTGAGGGGACGTTGCCGGATCAGTTGGCTAGGCCGACATCTATATTCTCAAGCGGCAAGGGAACAGGATGGCTGGGTTGACCAACTTGAGTCGTGAATTGGGCAACATTAACATTGCAGAACAGAATAGCCGCAAAGGTGTTTCATCTTGGATAAGCAGACTTCATAAGGGGATTGGTACCTCAGAGATCCCCTCATTTTTAGAGACTCAAATAATTCCAAGTGTGCGGGTATATAAGCGGTGTTGCTTCAGGTAGT